>DATMJR010000171.1:0-12383 GCA_035553775.1 Miltoncostaeaceae bacterium
GTCTGGCCCGCGCCTTCGGGCAGCGCACGGTCGCGGAGGGCGTCGAGGACGTCTCCCTACTGCCGCTCCTGGCCGGGATGGGGGTCGACCTTGCTCAGGGCTACGGGATCGGGCGCCCGATCCCGGTGGCCGAGGCGCTGCCGGGCACGCGCGCCGTGACGGCGGCCGTCCGCCCGGCCTGACCGCCGGCCCCGCCCGGCACGGACCTCCCGCTGCACAGCCGGCCCGCCCGCGGCACGGCCCGGCGGCGCGCCGCCACGGGGGCTCTAGGCTTGGCTCACCGGAGGGGTGGCCGAGCGGTCGAAGGCAGCGGTCTTGAAAACCGCCGACGGCGCGAGCCGTCCGTGGGTTCGAATCCCACCCCCTCCGCTCGCGGTCGTGAGGTCACGCCGGCTGCAACGCTCCGATGAGATCGCCGACGACCAGCGCGTGGACCTCGAACAGCGTGCGCGTGATCCCGTCGAACGAGAGGCCGGCCTCCTCGTAGGCCGGCGAGAGCCGCTCGGCGAAGAAGCGGTCCAGCGGCTCTTTCGAATCCCAGACGCTGATCACCCGCCAGCCGGGATCCGCCGGTCCGGCGAGCATCAGGCGGGCGCCCTCGGGGGGCATGGGCCCGGTGCTGCGCACGTGCGCCATCACCTGGGTGACCTGCTCGCTGCTCTGCTCGGGGTTCTCGACGATGAGGCAGATCGCCATGACGACTGCTCCTTTCGGTCGCGTGTCCCGCCTCCGCGCCAGTCGCGTGCGGGTGAGTCGCACCGTAGGTGCGCGCAGCTCCGCCGCCATCAGCGCAACTGCGGACCCGCTACTGAATGCGCTCGCGGGCCCAGGTCGCGAGCTGCGTCCGGTTGTCGAGCCCGACCTTGGCGAGCACGTGCCGCACGTGACTCTCGACGGTCCTCACGGAAAGATGAAGACGAGAGGCGATCGCCTTGTTGGACAGACCGGCGGCCACCAGGTCCGTGACCTCCAGTTCCCGGGAGCTCAACCCGGTCGGCGACGCCGCACGCGGCGCAGCCGTACCGAACGCGAGCGCAATCGCCTGGTCGACGCCGAGCCGCGCGCCCACCGCCCAGACGCGCTCCGCGTCGCCGCCGAGCGCAGCCGTGCCCACGGCGCGGATGTGCTCCAGGCGCGCCTGGACGAACGGCGCGAACGCGCCACCGACCCGGGCGCGCATCGCGGACGCCGCCGCAGCGACCCTGAGGGCGTTCGCCGGGTCGCGGCGCGCGAGCACGTGCGCCTGGCCGACCAGCGCAACCGGGAGCACCGTCGCGTCTCGGGTGGGACGCAGGAGGTGTACGGCCTTCCGGTAATGCGACGTCGCGCTCCGGGAATCCGGGGTGCGCGACTCGGCGAGCATTCCGAGGAAGGTGTGGCAGGAGCCCTGCCCCCATCGGTCGTCCTCGGCGACGTAGATGGACATCGCCGACTCGAAGAGCTCCTTGGCGTGAACGGTGTCGTTCGCCACCAGGGAGCCGACGCCGAGAACTGCGATCGCGCGTCCCTCACCGGTCCGGATGCCCAGCTCCTGGTGGAGGGCCCGGCTGGCCTGGAGGTGCTCGCGGCCGGGTTCGAGCGCCCCGGCGAACGTCTCGTTCAGGCCCTGGAAGAAGCGCGTCCATGCGTGGAGCACCGGCTCGTCGAGCGCGATGCTCAGTTCGTGCGCCTCCGCCAGCAGGCGTCGCGCCGTGTCGCGATCCCCCAACGAGGCAGCGAGCTGCCCGCCGGCGATCTGCACCTCCACGCGGTGGCGGTCGCGGGCCGGGCAGCGCTCGAGGAGCAGCTGGGCGAGACGAAGCCCGTCGGCCTGCCCGAACCTGAAGAAGAGGTCTCGTGTCCCCCCGAGCAGCCGCATCGCGGAGCACGGGTCTGCAGCCGCCGCCCACTCCAGGGCCGCGCGGACGTTGCGGTAATCATCGTCGAGCTGGTTCACGAATCGCTGTGTCCCGGCCGACAGCCACTCCTCGCGCGCGACGTCGCCGAGCGCCGAGAAGTGGCGAAGATGGCGTCCCCGTGCGGCGTCCGATTCGCCGGCGTCGACCAGCAACTCGTACGCATGCGCGCGCACGGTCTCCAGCAGCCGGTACCTCGTTCGTCCTCGCGAGGTCTCCGTCACGGCGACCAGCGACTTGTCGACGAGGCGCGGGAGCACGTCGAACGAGGGGTTCGGCGCGACCGATGCCGCGGCGTCGGCGTCGAATTCCCCCGCGAAGACCGCCAGGCTGCGGAAGGCCTCCTGCTCCACCGGGTCGAGGAGGCGATAGCTCCATTCGACCGCAGCACTCACCGTCCGATGATGCGGCGGAGAGCTCCGCCCGCCTCCGCCGAGTGCACCCAGCCGGGTCTCCAGCCCTCGGAGGACCTCCCCCGGCGACATGACGCTGACCCGGGCCGCCGCGAGCTCGATCGCGAGCGGTAGGCGATCGACTCGCGCGCACAGCCGGGCGATCGTCCCGTCCGTCTCCTCGCTGGGCATGAATCCCGGCTGCCGTTGCCTCGCCCGTTCGACGAACAGGCGCGATGCGTCCCCCGGGCCGAGCGGTTCCAACCTCCAGACCGTTTCCCCGCTCACACCGAGCGGCTCGCGGCTGGTGGCCATCATGCGAACCCTCTCGCACGAGGTGAGCACGGCGGTGGCGAGCTCGGCGCAGGCGTCCACCACGTGCTCGCAGTTGTCGAGGATCAACAGCAGGTCGTGATCGGTGAGGTACCTCCGCAGCGCCTCCGTCGGTGTGGTCCCACGCGGGCTGTGAATGTCCAGTATCCGGGCTGTCTCGGCCGCGACGTCCGGCCTTCCGGGACCCGACGCAAGGTCGACGAGCCACACGCCATCGGCCCGACGCGTGATCTGCCGACGGGCGAGCGCCAGGGCGAGGCGCGTCTTTCCGACTCCGCCCGGGCCCGTCAGCGTGACCAGACGGGTGCTGCGCAGCGTCTCGCCGATCTCGTGGAGCTCGCGCGCCCGGCCGACCAACGAGGTCAGGGGCACGGGGAGGTTGTGCTCTGCGGAGCCCGCCCCCTCGGCGGTCCGCGGCGCCTTCATGGACATCGCGTGCCGATGATCACACAGTGGGACGGCCCCGTCCTCCCGCCGCCGTGCCGGCGGGCGACGTCGCGCCACCACGGCTCCTCGCGCCGCTCCGAGGAGGAGTCCGCGACGCGAGAGGGACGTCGAGGAACCACGTCCTGGGACGGGTCCCAGGACGTGGCGGGTGCGACCGCCGGGTCCCATCCCGCACGGAGTTCGTGACCGAGGTCCGGCCGACCCCTCGCCCGGACGGCACCGCGCGCGCCTGCAACGGGCCGGGAACCGCACGAACGGCCGCTGACGGCACATGTTCGGGCCACGGGGCCGGGGCCGCGCACGACGGCCGCCGACCGCGTCGTCGCGGCACGGCCACTGGTGCCGTTCCGCGACGACGCGTCGCGCCCCACCGACCCGCTACGCCCGGTCGGGTGCGACCTCCGGCGGCGGGTCGACGACACGCGGAAGGCGCAGCACGGTGCCGAGCCACCCCGGCATCCACCAGTTGGCGCCCCCGAGCAGCTTCATGAGCGCGGGGACCAGCAGGGCGCGGATGACGGTGGCGTCGATGATGATGCCGGCGGCGAGGCCGATGGCGACCGCCTTGACCTCGTAGCCCGGTGCCGTGGAGAGCACCAGGAAGGCGAACATCAAGATGAGGGCCGCGCTCGTGACGAGCTTGCCGGTCCGTGCGAGGCCCAGTTCGATCGCCCTGTCGTTGGAGCCGGTCTCGTCGTAGGCCTCCCGCATGCGGGAGAGCATGAAGACCTCGTAGTCCATGGACAGCCCGAACAGGAAGGCGAAGATCATGACCGGGATGTAGGCCGTGGTGGACCCGCTCGCCTCCAATCCCCAGAGCGAGGAGCCATACCCCTCCTGGAAGACGATGACGATGACGCCGAAGGCCGCCGCCAGCGAGAGCAGGTTCAGGATCACGGCCTTCACCGCCAGCACGACCGAGCGGAACGCCCGCGCGAGCAGGACCATCGTCAGCAGCAGGACCAGCGCGACCGCGTAGGGGAAGCTCCCGGCGAGCGCGTGCAGGAAGTCCCGGTCCACCGCCGCGGTGCCGGTGATCGTGCCGCCCGTCCCGGTCAGCGCCACCCTGGCGCGGTCGATGGTCGCCTGGATGCCGGGGTCGGCGCCGTCGACGTCGGCGAACCCCTCCACGAGTGAGGTCGAGCCGCGGCGCCAGCCCGGCGGTGCGGTCGCCCCGGCCACCCCCGGCACGTCGCGCAACCGCGCGGCGACCTCGTCGGGGTCGCCGCCGCGCTCGACGAGGACGTTGAGCGGCTTCATGACGCCGGGGCTGATCCCCGCCGCGGCGAGCTGGTCGCGGGCGGCGATGGCGGAGCCGCTTCCGGGGAAGTGCCGGAGCTCGGCCTCGCGCGGGTCCAGCTGCGTGCCGAACACCGCCAGCGCGCCCACCACCAGCACGCCCACGGCGGCGACCGCGGCCGGGCGCCGGATCACGAACCGCGCCCAGCGGCCCCAGCGGCCGTCCTCCCCGTGGCCGCGGTCGATGAGGCGTCGCGGCATCACCCGCACGCTGTCGATGCGGCGCCCCACGACGGCGAGCATCGCCGGGAGAAGGGTGATCGCGGCCAGCACGGACACGATCGGGATCAGCATGCCGCCGATGCCCATCGAGCGGAGCAGCGGCAGCGGCAGCGCGACCATCGCCAGCAGCCCGATCGCCACGGTCGTCCCGGACACGATGACCGAGTGGCCCGCGTGGGTCACGGTCGCGACCAGCGCCGGCTCCAGCTCGTGGCCCGCCCGCAGTTCGTCGCGGAAGCGGAAGACCATGAGGAGCGCGTAGTCGATCGCGACGCCGAGTCCCACCAGCGCGATCAGGAACTGCACGATGATCGAGACGTCGGTGATGTAGGTGAGCACCCAGACCAGCGTGAACGTGTTCAGGATCGACGCGACCGCCACCACCAGCGGCATGAGGACCGCCGGAAGCGTCCCGAAGACGAACAGGAGGATCACGAGCGCGCCGAGGCCGCCGATCAGCGCCTCGAGCAGCACGCCCGAATCGCCGCTCGCGCCCTCCGCGCTCGCCTCCAGGAGCGGGTCGTGGCCGGTGACGTCGACGGTGATGCCCGCGGGCAGCCCGCGCGCCGCGGCGGCGCGCATCTCCCGCGCGCCACTGGTCACGTCCAGCCGGTGGGGCCCCGGCGGGTAGACCTGGAGGAACGTCGTGTGCCGGTCGGCCGACACGTACATCGGGTCGCCGGTCGAGAAGTACGAGCTGGTCAGGGCGCCCGGGCTCGCCGCCTCCACGCGCGCCATCGCCGCACGCACCGCCGGACTCGCCGACACGTCGGCGCCCGGCGAATGGAAGACGACGACGTTCGGCGGTCGCACGCCCGCCCCGAGCGCGGTCAGCGCGCGCTGGCTCCCCTCGTAGGCCGGCTCGCCCGGGACCGCGAGGCTCTGGTACCACCGCTCGGAGAGCTGCCCGGCCGCGACGCCGCCCACGAGCGTCATCACGAGCCAGGCCGCGATCACCGGCCAGCGGTGACGCGTCGTGAACCGGGCGAGCCGCCCCAGCCGGCCCGAGGCCGCCGGGCCGGGCGCCGTCCGCCGGAGGCGCCGCATCAGGACAGCCCCGGGTTGGGGCGCGGGACGACCACGTCGGCCGGCGCGGGCGCGGCCTCGGGCTCACCGCCGCCCATGTCGAGGCGGAAGGGCGGGTAGACGTCGGTCATCAGGCCCGCGTAGGCGATCACGCGGAACACCCATCGGTTCATCCCGAGCACGAAGTCGAAGATCGACCGCGGGTACCGGGTGGTGACCAGCAGCACGACTCCCGCGACCAGCACGAGCAGGCCGATGAGACCGCCGCCGAACGGCAGGGACCAGGTGTCCCCGGCCGAGCTCCACAGGGGCCACGCGGCCCCCGCGAAGACGCCGATCACCAGGTAGTGCGGCAGGGCGAGCAGCCACCACTTGACGAGGGCCAGGCCGCGGGAGAGCGGTGGGGGGTGGGCGATGTGGAGCCGCGCCGGGTAGCCCGGGACGTCGGCGAGGGTGAACGGCGGGTAGCGGTCGGTTCCGAGCGCGCTGTGGGAGTAGAAGCCGACGCGCCAGGTCCAGCGCATGACGCCGACGTTGAACGCGAAGATCGATCGCGGATAGCGGCCCGTTGCGAGGATCGCCACGAACGCGCCCACGGTGAGGCCGACGAAGGCGATCCACAGGACGACGAGCACGACGATGTGCGGGATCACGAGTATCCATTTGACCAGCCACAGCCAGCGGCTGAGGGCACCGTCCAGATCCCCCTCCAGGCGGAGCGGGTAGGCCGAGTGCGTGGCGTGCTCATTCATGGCACGCGCTCCTTCTCGAGATAGGTGGGAGCGCCTGGCGGCGCTCCATCGGGGGTCAGCCCAGGGTCGCCGCGATCGGGCTCGGCGCGCGGGGGGACGATCGGGCGGTTCATCCGTCGTCAGGACGGAGACTGATCGGCGCGCGGTCGCCGCCGGGCCGGGGCCGGGCGGCGCGATGGGCACGGGTCGGACGTTCACCGTGCACGACCAACCTATACCGGGTGCCGGCGCCGGCGCCATCCCGCGGCGACAGCCTCCGCGAGCGCGGCGACGGGTCGGGTGCGATCGGGGCCGGGGACGGCGGGGCGTTGCCCACAGGGGGCGTCATGTGGACTCCCTTGGTCGGACGCGGCGGGGACCGGGTCGACCGTATGTCCGCGGCCCGACAGTGCGGATGGCGCGCCTTCCGCACTGTGATCGTGCATCGCACGCCATGTCACCGCATGTCCCGTGCGCACCGCGGCCGCCCCTCGTGGGGCGACACGCGGGACGGAGCCCCCGCGGGCCAGGGCGGGAGCCAGCCCCCCTGGTCCTCCAGAAGGTGAGCGCAACCCGCAGCGGGCCGGCGTCCCAGGGATCGGCGGGTCCGCCTCGGCGTCGCCCGCCCGCAGGGCCTCGTCCACGCCGGGCGTCAACCCGTCGAGCAGCCCCTCGCGCTCCACTCTCGGGCGCTGGCCTCGACGGCGACCGCGCCGCAGGGCGAGGGCGCAGTGACCGGCGAGGACCGACACCAGGCGCACATCCAGGCCGGCGAGCGTCAACGCGTACCGGCTTCTGGCCATTGCGAGACGAGATCTCCCGCAGGTCAGGACGCCGCGGAGAGACCGCTACACCCTCGGCGCCCCCCTCGCGTCGCTGTGGCGGAGGCGAATCAGGTCGATCGATCCCGGGCCGTCGCCGCGTCGCGGCCGTCGGGCGCCGGCTCGCGAGCTCTCGAGGCGCCCGAGCAGGTTCGGGTTCAACGTCGATACCACCCCCTCCGCCGGTCGTCCCGAGGACGACCGCGTCCCCGCGGATGTCGGTGCTCCGGGCGATGCGGTGGGTCGATCAGGGGGGAGCGGGCGGCGCGGCGGGCCCGGGGAGCCGCCGGGGTGCGCACTCCGGGTGGTCAGGGTGCCGCCGCGCCGGCGGGGCTTCGCGGGGCCGCGCCGATCGGCAGCCCGCGTACCGCCTCGGGCGTACCCGGGATCGGGTACTCGGGGGCCGGGAACGCCTGCCGCTGGAACTCCGCGATCCACGAGAGGATCCGAGGGTCGCGCTCCCACAGGTACCGCCACCCGGCGACGGCCTCCGCCAGCAGGCGCTCCCCGGTCCAGTCGAGGGGCTGCAGGTCGGGGCCGACCGCGCCGTACGTGACGTGCACCTGACCGCAGTCGTACATGCCGAGCAGCACGTCCGACTCCTCCACCAGGCGCCGTCCCAGCTTTGCGTCGCGCATCCGGCCGACGGGCCGGGTGTGGAGCACGGTGACGGCGTCGATGACGCCGATGCCCCGGTAGCCCAGCATCTTCGGCCACACCGAGTCCAGCCCCCAGCCCCAGCCGGTCGTGCCCAGGTCGAGGGTCGGAAGGAGCCGCTCCAGCGCCGCCCGGCGGAACCCGGGGACGATGATCTCGACGAAGCCGACCTGCCGGGCGAAGAAACGGCGGTTCACCATCATGTCGAAGTGGGTGTAGTAGGAGCTCTCGTGCAGGGCCGGCGTGAAGAGATCGAGCTCGAGCCGCTGCGCCAGGTCGAACATGGCGCTGATCGTCCCCTGGTCCGTGTAGATGTCGTCGTCCGGCATCCATATGTAGTCGTAGTCGCGCCAGCCGTCCCAGCTGTTCAGCACCTCGCGGATGCCGGCCCACTTGGCGCCGGTGACGACCTCCCCGACGGTGCACTCGATCCCCGGCTGCGGAGGGATGGACTGGTAGGGCGACAGGTACAGGTCCCAATCCCGGGGGGTGCCGCGGTCGATCCAACTCGGATGCAGTGAGTTCCGTCCCACTCGCACGAGGACCAGGTTCCTGCTCACCGACACCCCCTAATCGTCCGGTCCCGGCGACCGTTCCCCGCGCCCGGGTGCAGGAACCTCCACCGGTGGCGGTCGCGCGACGGCGCGCGGCGTCACGGCGCGGCGGACAGCACCTCGCCGAGCCGGTCGAGCGACTCGGACCAGCCCCGCCGGTGGAGCTGCCGCCGGGCCTCCGTCGCGAACGCACCCTGCGTGACCGTGAGCAGTGTCCCGGCGTGGTCCTCGCCCAACGAGACGGCGACGACGGTCTCGCGGTCGTCCGGGTCCGGCTCCTCCCACCGGAAGGTGTAGGCGAGGGCGGTGGGACGGGCGACGTCGAGGAAGGCGCCCGTGACGTGGAAGGTGTCGCCCTCGGGCGGCCGCATCGCGATCCGGTACCGCCCGCCGGGGCGCGGGTCCATCTGGAGGACGGACGCCCGGAATCCCCCGGGGCCCCACCACCGCTCGAGCTGCCCGGGCTCGACGAGCGCGCCGAACACCCGGGCGGGCGGTACCGGGAGCCGGCGCTCGATGCGAAGCGTCAGACCGGGAGCACCCGCCGCCATCCACCCCCATTCCCGAGCCGGGTGAAGGTCCCCGCACGACGACCCTCGCGCCCCGGGCGCCCCGACGTCAACCGCCGGCCGGGAACGGCCGGCCGTCCGGCGCCGCCGCGCGGATGCGAGGGGCGTGCACGACGTCGTCGCAGCGGAGGGTGCGGTGGCCATGCGGTGGACCTACCGCGGCCGCTTCGCCGGTGCCTTCCCAGGGCGGGAGCCGAGGGTCGGACGGCGACGATCACCGGTAGGCACGTGATGCGACTGCGCGGTGGGCGGACGCCGAGACCTAGGTCGAGTAACGACTCGGCCGGGTTCCTGCGTGACATCGGGTGCTCGCGGAGGGCTGGGTCCGGCCCGCCGCGAGCCGGGTGGGTGCGCCCGCGGCGTCGTCCCCGGGTCGTCAGGGCGCCCCCGCCGGCGGCCCGCACCAGGTCGTGAGCGCTCCCGTGAGACCGTCGTCCGTGCCGACGCCGACCCAGGCGACGTGCCCGTCCGGCCGGATGAGCAGGGCGGCGGGCGGCTCCACGGGGCCGAGCACGGGCAGCTGCCACGGCCCCGCGCAGCGCGCGGCGACGTGGACGACGCGATCGGCCCACGGGCCCGGATCCAGGCGCGGGGGCGCGCCGAGATCGAGGAGCACCGGCCGCGCCGGATGCAGCAGCGTGAACACCCGGGTGACGCCGTCGGCGGTCTCGAGGTCCAGGTCGGGCACGCGCCGCCCGAGCAGTGGGTGCCCCTCCCCCAGGTCGTAGTGGATGTCGAGCCCGGACATGATCCCGGCCAGACGTCGCCGCGGCTCGTCCATGCCCAGCAGGTCGGCCACCACGTCGCGCAGGGCATCTATCCGTGCATCACCGGGACTGAGCGCCATCTGCGCCATGGTGATCCGCAGCACGCGCGCAGCCACGGGATGACGCTCCGCGTGATACGTGTCGAGCAGGTCGTCCGGTGAGATCCCGCGTACGACCTGCGCAAGCTTCCATCCCAGGTTCACGGCGTCCTGCACGCCCAGATTGAGGCCCTGCCCGCCCGACGGGGAGTGCACGTGGGCGGCGTCGCCCGCCAGCAGCACGCGCCGGTCGCGGTACGACTCCGCCTGCCGCGTGACGTCCGTGAACCGGGAGAGCCACGTGGCGCTCCGCAGCCCGAAGTCCGCGCCGTAGACCCGCACGAGCGCGCGGCGCAGGTCGTCGAGGACGGGAGCGCCGGTGGCGGCCACGTGCGGCTCGCTCAGCAGGACCCGCACGCGCCGCCCGCCCTCGAGCCGGCCCAGCCCGTTGATGCCGTGGGCGTCGCGCCGGATGCCGAGCTCCGGCTCGCCGTCGAACTCCGCCTCGGCGATCAGGAAGCTCACCGAGGCGTCCCAGCCGGTGAAGCCGATGCCGGCGGCCCTCCGCACGGCGCTGCGGCCCCCGTCGCAGCCCACCAGGTACCGTGCCCGCAACGGCATTCCGGCGGACAGCTCCACGTCGACGCCGGCGTCGTCCTGGGTGAAGGTGGTCACCTCGCACCCGCGCCGCACCGGCACCCCCAGCTCGTCGACCCACTCCGCGAGGATCCCCTCGGTGGGCCCCTGCCAGAGGGCGAGCCCGTACGGGTGGCGCGTCGGGAAGTCGCTGATGTCGAGCGGGATCAGCGCGAAGCCCGCGACCTGCATCACCTGCCCCTGGGACAGGAAGCGGCCGGCGATGCCGCGCTGGTCGAGCACCTCGATGGTGCGCGCGTGAAGCCCCCCTGCCCGCGTGCCGTCGAGATCCCGCGTCGCGCGCCGCTCCACCAGGACCACGTCGACACCCCCCAGCGCGAGTTCCGCCGCCAGCATCATCCCCGTCGGGCCGGCCCCGGCGATCACCACGTCATGACGTGTCATGACCGCTCCTGATGCCGCCCGGGGTTCGAACTCACATACACGTCGCTCTCCTGTTCACCGCATGCACCCGCATTCGGTCGGCGATTATGCGGCAGCCCCCCGGGCTTGCGGCAAGCCCCCCCATGGGATGTAATTTCGGTGTGGAGAGGTGAGGTGTGTGGTGTGACGCGACGCGGGAGCGGACGCGGTGCGCCGCCCCCGGCTCAGCCCCCGCGCCGGGTCCGGGACGCGTTCAGGTCCACCGCCGCGCGCACCAGCGCCCGAAAGGCCTCCGCGTCGACCTCCTCGCCCCGGTGGATGTCGATGCGCGCCGCGCGTTGCCGTCGAGGCTCGCGTTGAACAGCCCCGTGGGGTCCTCCAGGGACGCGCCCCTCGCGAAGGTGACCTTCACCTTGTCTCGGTACGTCTCCCCGGTGCAGATGATCCCGCGGTGCGACCAGGTGGGGACCCCCCGCCACTTCCACTCCTCGTCCGGATCGGCCTCCCGCACGAGCGCGCGCATCCGCGCCAGGGCCGCCCCGCGCCCGTCCCCCAGCTCGGCGATCCGCCGGTCGATGAGCTCGGTCGCCGTGGGTCCCGGCGTGTCCGACGCATCCACGTCCCCCCTCGCGCGATCGTTCGGCTCGCCGGGCGGCGCGCCACCGCGAAGAGCTTGCAGTAGTCGTAGACGAAGCCGTCGGGGCCGGCCGCGGAGTGCAGCCCGGCCTCGATACGGCGGTCCAGGTCGCTGAATCCGCCCGGCGGGTTGGCGAGCAGGTGACCGGCGACCGCCCGGGTGCGTGCCATGAACGCCTCGGGCGGGGTCGCGCGCCGGCGCCGCTCCATCCAGACGTCGAGCGGCTCCAGGCCGGCCGCGCGCATGTCCGCCGCGATCTCGTCCACGTCGCGCTGGTTGTGGGCGAACCAGCCCGTCCACGCGGGCGGCGCGCCGACCCGCTCGAGCACTTCGCGCCAGGCGTCCTCCCCGCCACGGCCGGCGGTCAGCACACCCATCAGACCCCCGGGCCGCAGGGCGCGGGCCATGCGCGCCACCGCCGCGGGCTTGTCCGGGAACCAGTGGAGGGCCATCGCCGAGATGACGGTGTCGAAGCCGCCGTCCTCCACCTCCATCTCCATCACGCCCTCGGCCCGGAGGTCCACCTCCACCGCCGGGAAGGCCGCGAGCTTGGCGGCGAAGACGTCCAGCATGCCCTCCGCCGGGTCGACGCCCACAAGCGTCGTGACGTCGAAGCGGCGCAGCATCTCCATGGACGTGAAGCCGGTGCCGCACCCCACGTCGAGCACCCGCGCGTGGTCGCCATCGGGCAGCGACATCACCAGCCGCCGGGAGCCCGCGATGTTGTGCCGCACCGCGTCGTCGTAGGACGCCGCGGCCCTGCTGAACCCGCCGGGCGCCCCGTCGGTGGTCGTCGCCATCGCCCTGTCACCCCTCGTCGCCGTCGTGGACGCCGACGAGGCGCCCGCCCGTCTCAGTCTGCCCGACGGGGGCCGGCGGCCGGGCGGGCGGTGCGGGACGTCAGGACCCGGCCCGCCGGCCGGCGGGGGACGCGGCGGGGGTCGTCCCCGCACCCGCGGCCTCCCACGGCGCCTC
>DATMJR010000172.1:0-2185 GCA_035553775.1 Miltoncostaeaceae bacterium
CGGGCAGGTGCTGCGGGTGCGCGGGGCGAGCGCCGCCCCGCGCACCCGCAGCACCTGCCCGTCCCCCGCCCGCAGCACGTCCACCACCGGCCGCCGGTCGCCGTCGACGGCGATCCACCCGGCGTCCGACACCTGGCCGCCGCCGCGGGCGTAGAAGGGGTTCTCTGCGAGCGTCACCAGCTGGTCGTCGGCGCCCAGCGACTCGGACGCCACCACGGTCGTGTCCGTCGTCAGCCGGTCGTAGCCCACGAAGCGGCTGCCGCCCGCGCGCGCGAGCCCGGCGGCGCGTACGGCCAGGGCGGTCTCCTCGGCGCTGGCGGCGCCCGCACGGGACCGGCTGCGCTGCTCCTCCATGAGCGCCTCGAAGGCGGGCACGTCGACGGTGAGCCCGGCGTCGGCGGCGGCCTCCAGGGTGAGGTCGAGCGGGAACCCGTACGTGTCGTGGAGGCGGAAGGCGTCATCGCCGGACACCACGCCGCCGTTCCCCGCCGCCGCGATGACCTCGCCCAGCAGGCGCCGGCCCGCCGAGAGGGTGCGCGCGAACTGCTCGGCCTCGGTGCCGAGCGCGTCGGCGACCGCGGCCGCCTCGGCCCGCAGCTCCGGGTAGGCGTCGCCCCAGATCTCCGCCACCCGGCCCGCCAGAGCCACCACGGCCGTCGGCTCCAGCCCGAGCTGCGTGCCCTCGGAGACCGCCCGGCGCACCACGCGCCGCAGCACAAAGCCCCGGCCCTCGTTGGACGGCCGCACCCCGTCGGAGGCGAGGAAGGTCATCGCCCGTCCGTGGTCGGCCAGCACCCGCAGCGCCCGGTCGGTGCGCGCGTCGGCCCCGTAGCGCACGCCGGCGCGCTCCTGGCCCCACTCGATGAGCGGCAGGAACGCGTCGGTCTCGAACACCGAGGCGCGGTCCTGGAGGAGCGCGGCGATGCGCTCGAGACCGGCGCCGGTGTCGATGTTCTGCGCGGGCAGCGGGGACAGGCCGCCGTCCTCGCCGCGCTCGTACTGCATGAACACCAGGTTCCAGTACTCCAGGTACCGGTCGCTCCCGGACGCGGGGCCGCCCTCGGGGCCGAAGTCGGGCCCCCGGTCGAGGTACAGCTCGGTGTTGGGCCCGCACGGCCCGGTGGGGCCGGAGCTCCAGAAGTTGTCCGGCTCGCCCAGCAGCTGGATGCGCTCGCGCGGGATGCCGGCGTCGATCCAGTGCTGGATCGCCTCCTCGTCGGCGGGGACGTCGGCGCGCCCCTCGAAGACGGTGATCCAGATGCGTTCGGGATCCAGTCCCAGCACCTCGGTGGAGACCTCCCAGCCGAAGCGGATCGCCTCGCGCTTGAAGTAGTCGCCCAGCGAGAAGTTGCCGAGCATCTCGAAGAAGGTCAGGTGCCGGGCGGTGTGCCCGACCTGGTCGATGTCGACCGTGCGAAAGCACTTCTGGCACGTGGTCAGACGCGGCGCCGGCGGCCGGTCGGTGCCCATGAAGTAGCGCTTGAGCGGCTGCATCCCGGCCGTGGTGAGCAGCACCGAGGGGTCGTCCTCGGGCGGCACCAGGGGGAACGACGGGAGCTCGAGGTGCCCCTGCCGGCCGAAGTACTCGAGGTAGGCGCGGCGGATCCGATGCGTGTCCATGCGGGCGGGGATGGTACCAGCCACCCCCCACCGGGCCGGACGCGGCCGTGACAGGGCGCCCGGCGGGCGCCGCCGGGGGTCCAAGGGCCCACCCGGGCGAAGCGGCACGTCGCCGGCATGGCCTCGCGCCGACGGAGCGGCGCGTCGCCCCATGGCCTCGCGCCGGCGGAGCGGCGCGTCGCCCCATGGCCTCGCCCCGGCGGAGCGGCGCGTCGCCGGGGCCCCCTTCCGGGCCTCAGCCTCCGGGGCCGGGCCGTCCCATCGCCTGGGCGAGCTCGCGGTCGATCTGCTCCTGCCGGCGCGCGCTGGCGCGCCGGCCGGCCTCGACCGCCTCGGTGATCTGCTCCCGCAGGACGGCCGCCTGCTCCCCCAGGAACGCGACCCACTCGCGCGGGTCGCGGGGCCCCTTGGAGTAGATGTAGGCCGCCACGCCCAGGACGGCGAGGGTGCGCAGCCTCACCGGCCCGGACCCCCCGGCCCCGGCGGGATCGTGGGCGCCGGGTCGACGGGCATCGGCGGGATGGTGGGCGGCGGGTCGACGGGCATCGGCGGGATGGTGGGCGCC
>DATMJR010000173.1:0-2699 GCA_035553775.1 Miltoncostaeaceae bacterium
CCCCGAGGACGCCCTGCGCCGCCGCGCGGCGGGCCGGGCCGCCGCCGCCGCCCGGCTGCTCGCCGGCGCCCCCCTCGCGGCGTGGGCCGGGGGGGCGGAGCCGGTCACCGACGCGACCGCCGCGCCCTCGCCGGTGCCGCCGCCCGGGGTCTTCACGCTGAGCGGACCGGTGGTGCCGCCACCGGCGTGAGGTCGGGCACCGGTGCCGGCCGGGGGGGCGACAGGACGGCCCGGCCGTGGTTCCCTGGGGACACGGCACCGGCCCGCATCACGGCCCCCGGGCTCAACCCTCAGTCGCCACGAGCGACCTGCCGCCGAGAGGCGCCTGGCGGGCCGGTGCCGCTCGACCTCCCGCCCCGCCCCGGGGCGACCCGGCCGTCCGGCGTGCTCCGCAGCGCGGCGGGCGGCACCTGGCGCTCGAGCGCCTCCCGCAGGAGCCCGGCCCGCCGCGGCGACGGGTCCGCCGCGAGCGCCCCGACCGAGCGCCTCCGCCGCCAGGGCGCCCTCCCCCGCACCGTGCGCGGCCGCGCCGAGGACGGCCCCGAGCGGCGCGGTGGCGGCCGGTCCCCGCGCCCCCGGGCGACGGCCGTCGCGGCCGGCACCGGCTCGTCGACCGCCGGGAGCGGGGTCCCGGACGGGGGGCAGCAGGCCCGGCCGCAGCGGGGCGACCACCAGCGGCCGTCGTGGACGCGCAGGAGCTCCTCGGACCCGGGGTCGGCGGGCCCGCGGCCGACCCGCAGCACGAGCCCGACGCGCTGCCGCGCCCCGCGCAGCGCGACCACGACCGGGCTCCCGGTCGGGTGGGGGCCGAGCGGGTGCGGCACCGCCGCTCGCGACCTCCGCGGGCGAGCGCAGCCGCGGCACCGTCGGGGCGGCGACCCCGGGGGCGACCCCGGCACGTCGGCCGCCGGGGCGCTACCCGGCCGCGGTCCCCGGCGGCTCCAGCGGGGTGGTGGCCTGGAGCACGGCCTCGGTGAGGGCCCCGCTGCGCAGGGAGGTCACCTCCTGGTAGGCCGGGTCGCGGACCATCGCGCTGAAGGCCTGCCGGTCCGGGTAGCGGACGAGGAGCACGGCGTCCCAGGCCTGGCCGTCCTCGGCGACGACCGCCGTGCCGCCCTCCCCGAGGTAGACGACCTCGGCGCCGTGCGGCGCCGCCCGCTCGCGGAAGGCCGCGAGGTAGCGCGCGTAGACCTCGCGGCCGCCGTCGGGGCGGAACCGCAGCAGGTTGAGCATCACCACCGGCCCACCGGGGTCCTCGGCGAGGAACCGCTTGAGGTCCGCTCCGCGCGGGTCGACGGCCATGGCACTCCTCCGGGTGGGTGGTGGGGTCAGAGGTAGAGGCCGGTCAGGCCGTCGCCCTCGAGCCGCTCGGCGGCGACGGCGTGGACGTCGCGCTCGCGCAGCAGCACGTAGGTCTCGGCGTGCAGCTCGACCTCGGCCTTGTCCTCGGGGTCGAACAGCGCCCGGTCCCCCGTGACCATCGTCCGCACCGACGCCCCGACCGCCGTGACGTCGCCCCAGACCAGCCGCTTGCCCATCCGCGCGGTCGCCGGGATGACGATGCCGGCGCTGCTGCGCCGGTCACCGCCGTCGTCGCGCGGGCGGACCAGCACCCGGTCGTGGAGCAGCCGGACCGGCAGCCCGCCGGTCTGCGCGTGCGCCTCGAGAGCCATGGCGGGGCAGCCTAGGTGAGCCCTGGGGTGCCCGTCGCCGCGAGCGGTGGCAGGGTCGGCACCGTGACGGGGTGGACGACGGCCGACGTCCCGGACTGCTCCGGCCGGACGGCCCTCGTGACCGGGGCGAGCTCGGGGCTCGGCCGGGAGACCGCGGTGGGGCTCGCCCGGGCCGGCGCCCGCGTGCTGCTCGGCTGCCGCGACGCCGCCCGCGGCGAGCGGGCGCTCGGGACCGTGCTCGCCGCGGTCCCCGGCGCCGCCGTGGAGGTGGTGCCGCTCGACCTCGCCGGCCTCGCGGCCGTGCGTCGGGCCGCGGACGACGTCGCCGGCCGCGTCGCCGCGCTGGACCTCCTCGTGGCCAACGCCGGCGTCATGGCCCTGCCGCGGCGCACCACCGTCGACGGCTTCGAGCTCCAGATCGCGACCAACCACCTGGGGCACGCCGCGCTCGCCGGCCTCCTCCTGCCCCGGCTGCTCGCCGCCCCGGCGCCGCGCGTGGTGGCGGTGAGCAGCGGGGCGCACCGCGCCGGTCGGCTCGACCTCGACGACCTCCACGGCGAGCGCCGCTACTCCCGCTGGGGCGCCTACGGGCAGTCCAAGCTCGCGAACCTCCTCTTCGTGCTCGAGCTCCAGCGCCGCGCGGACGCGGCGGGCTGGCCGCTGCTCGCCGCCGCCGCGCACCCCGGCTGGGCCGCCACCGGGCTGCAGGGCGCCGCGGCGCGCAGCAGCGGCGGCCGCGTCGGGGAGGCGCTCGCGGGTCTCGCGAACCGGCTCGTCGCGCAGAGCGCGGAGGCGGGGGCCTGGCCGGTGCTCTACGCGGCGACGATGCCGGACGTCCTGCCGGCCGACTACTGGGGCCCCGGCGGCCCCCTGGAGGCCCGGGGTCACCCCGCGCGCGCGTCGCGCTCCCGCGCCGCCCTCGACGCCGACGCCGCCCGCCGGCTCTGGGAGCTCACCGAGCGCCTGACCGGCGTCCGCTGGCCCGCCGGGTCGTGCTGGCGCACTTCTCCCAGCGCTACCCGCACC
>DATMJR010000174.1:0-12460 GCA_035553775.1 Miltoncostaeaceae bacterium
GCGCCCGGTGGACCGGGGCTTCCAGGTCGTCTTCTCGGGCTATCCGGCCCTTCGCCGCTTCATGCGGGCCGTCGGCATCCCCCGCGCGGACCTGCGTCCCGTCACCGGGGGCGCCGCCTTCCACGACGGGCAGGCCTGGCACCGGCTGACGCCCACGCCCCTCGGGCTCGCGCGGTTCTCGGGCATGCCGCCGGCCGACCGCCTCCGACTGGCGCGCCTCGGGGCCGAGGTGCTGGCCACGCCGGACGAGGCGCTGCTGCAGATGGACGGCGACGCGCCGTCGACGGAGGCCTTCCTGCGCCGGCGGGGCTTCTCCGCACGTGCCCTCGAGGGCTTCTTCCGGCCGTTCTGGGGCGTCGTCTTCCTCGACCGCTCCCTCGGCGCCGACCCGGGCTACTTCCGGTTCCTGCTGAAGATGCTCCTGCGCGGTCCCGCCGTGATCCCCACGGACGGCCTGGGGATGATCGCCGAGTGGGCGACCGCCGCGATCCGCCAGGCCGGCGGACGGGTCGACCTGGGGCAGAGGGTGGAGGCCCTGGAGCGCGACGCGGACGCCCGGGTGGGGAGCGTGCGCATCGCCGGCGGCGGCCGCGTGCGGGCGCGGTGGGTCGTGCTCGCGACGGAATCCCCCTCGGCACGGGGGCTGCTGCAGGAGCTGGATCCGGCCAGCGCCGAGCGCCTGCCGGGCGCCGCCGCCTCGGTCGCGACCGCCGCGTTCGCGCTGGCGCGGCCCCTCCACAGCGGGCGCGTGATCCTGGTCAACGCGGCCCCCGCCCTCGACACCGGGCCCCGCATCGACCTGATGTGCCAGACCACGAACATCACACGCCCGCACGTGGAGGCGGGGCCGCACATCCTGCTGGCCACGTGCGTGACGACCCCGCAGGGCGGCGTCCCCGACGACCTGGAGGACGCCGTGGCCCGGACGGTCGCGCGCTGGCACCCGGGCTTCCCCTGGGAGCGCCTGGCGACGCCGCTCGGGGTGGTGGAGCACCGCTTCGCCCAGTTCCGCCCGCTCGCCGGCGTGCGGCAGGAGCTTCCGGGCCCGCGCACCGCCGTGCCCAACCTCGTGCTCGCGGGCGACCTCACCGCGCACCCCTCGCTGGAGGGGGCGGTGTCGAGCGGTGCGGCGGCCGCGCGCATCGTGGCCGCGCAGCTGTAGACGGTGGCGACGCGGGGCCGGCCGGCGAGGTGAAGACTGTCGGTGCCCGCCGCGTCTGGTCCGTGACCGAGGTCACGGGGGCGCTGGCGCGCCGCCTGGAGGGCATCCCGCAGCTCTGGATCGAGGCCGAGATCCACTCGATCGGCCGGCGCGGCGGCCATGTGTACTTCACGTTGGTCGACGATCACCAGATCAGCGGGACCATGCGCGCGGTGGTGTGGGACCGCCTGCCGCTGCCCCCGCGGGACGGCGACCTCGTGCACGTGCGCGGCGACCTCGAATTCTGGGCGGCCCGAACGAGCATCCGTCTCCGCGCCGAGCGGATCGAGCACGCCGGGCTGGGGCTGCTGCTTGCGGAGGTCGCGGCGCTGCGGGCACGGCTCGAGGCCGAGGGCCTGTTCGCACCGGCGCGCAAGCGTCCGCTGCCGATGCTGCCGCGGCGCATCGGGCTCGTCACCAGCGCGCGCGGGGCCGCGCGTGACGACTTCCTGCGGTGCGCCTGGGCGCGCTTCCCCGCCGATGTGCTGCTGCACGACGTGCCGGTGCAGGGGCCGGCGAGCCCCGACGCCGTCGCGCGGGCCATCGCGGCCCTGGACGCGCATCCGCAGGTCGACGTGATCGTGGTGACCCGCGGCGGCGGCCCCCTGGAGGACCTGATGGGCTTCAACAGCGAGGTCGTGTGCCGCGCGATCGCCGCCGCCACCACCCCGATCGTGTCGGCGGTGGGGCACGAGCGCGACACCACGCTGTGCGACCTCGCCGCCGATCTGCGCGTGTCGACCCCGACGGCCGCGGCCGAGGCCGTCGTGCCCGATCACACCGCGCTGAGCCAGCGGCTCGACGGGCTGGAGTCCACGCTGGGGCGCGACCTCGGCCGGGTCCGGGCGCGCGCCGAGGAGCGCTGCGGCGCCCGGGCGGCCGCGCTCGCCGCAGGGCTGCGCGCGGTGCACCGTCGCTCCGAGGCGCGCCTCACGGGTACCTCGGCGCGACTGGCGCCGGCGCTGTCGCGCCTGCCCGCATCGCGCGCCCGCCTGGTGGACGCGACGGCCGACCGCCTCGGCCGCGCCGGGCCCGCGCGCGTGGCCGAGGCCGGCGCCCGCCTCGAGCGCGCGGCCGCGGTGCTCGAGGTGCTGTCGCCGCGCCGGACGCTGCGGCGGGGCTACGCCATCCTGCGCGACGACGACGGCCGGCCCGTGACGACGACGGCGGCGGCGCGCGCGGGCCAGGAGCTCACCGCCGAGCTGGACGACGGCCGGGTGCGGGCGACCGTGACGGGGGTGGAGCGGTGAACGCGGGCGACGACGCGCCGCGCATGACCTTCGAGCAGGCGCTGGCCGCCCTGGACGGCGTCGTCCGGCGCCTCGAGGCGGGTGACGTCGGCCTCGAGGAGGCGATCGGCCTGTTCGAGGAGGGACGGCGGCACCTGGCGGCGTGCCGGGAGAGGCTGGCCGCCGCCCAGCAGCGCATCGAGGAGCTGACCGCGGAGGACGGGCCGTCCGCTCCCCCGCCCTTCTAGGGGCAGCCGCGGCCATGCCGGCCGTCGATCCCGCCATGCTTCCGGTGCTGGCGCTCGCATGCCTCGCCGGGATCGCCCTGGCATCGGCCGCGTGGGCGGGTCGCCTGCCCGGGCTGCGGCCGGGCGCCGGCCTGATGGCGCTCGCCCTGGCCGGCGGCACGCTGTGGCTCGTGACGGCCCTGCGCGCGGACGACGGCTACTACGGGCCCGGCGCCGTGTCGGTGTGGGAGCACGCCGGCCGCAACGGGAGCCGGCCCCTGGTGGTGGGCGGGCCGGCGCTCGCGGTCGTCGCGGCCGGCCTGATGGCGGCGCTCGCCGCCGCCCGGGCCCCGCGGTGGCGCCCGGCTGCGGTGGGGCTCGCGTTCCTGCTCGCCGCGGGCGGCGCGGGCGGCCTGCTGGTCGCCGCCCTGGCCGCCCGGACCGGTCACTGAGCGCCTATCCGGCGGCGGCCATCCGCGGCGGTTCGTCGCGCTCGAGACCCGCCCGGCGCGCCGACCAGCGCCGGTACCGCGCGATGTCGCGCTCGATCCGGCCCAGGGGGATCTGACAGCCCGGGCTCGACACGTTGGCGTGGGCGAGCAGCCGCTCCTCGTCGGCGCGCAGCGTCATCCACTTGGCGAGCACGTCGTCCCCGGTCGGCAGCGCCGGCGGGCCGCCGCGCTCGGGGAACAGGACGCAGTACTCGCGCACCGGCGCGAGGGATCGCGGCAGGAGCGCCACCACCGGCAGGTGCGGGTAGATGAGGTACCGGTAGCGCGGCAGCGCCCCGGCGCGCGACGGACGCCGGCCGGTCGTGCAGATGAAGCCGAGCTCGTGGAACATCTCCCACTCGTCCGGGTTGACGCACGAGCGCAGCAGTTCCAGCGAGCGCCGCTCCGCCTCCTGCGGACCCACCGGATCCTCCCGGAGCCATGACGCGCGGGGGGCGCGACGCGGACGGCGCGCCACGGCGGGGCGTGCCCGCAGGCCGAGCGCCAGCACCGCCAGCGTGACCACGAGCAGCAGGACGAGCAGCCCCGCCACGCGCGCGACGCTCTAGCGGGTGGCGCCGCCGGCCGCGCGCGGCCAGAACAGGACGCGCTCCGCCGACGCGGGGATCTGGTCGAAGGCCGTGACCATCACGGCCTCGCGGCGGCCCGTGGACGGGTCGGAGACGGGCACCGCGGCCCACATGCCCTCGTCCAGCTGCCGGCGGAACTCGCGCACGAGGGCCTCGCGCTCGGCGGCGAGGGCGGGGTCGCCCTCCGCGATCAGGGTCTCGCCGTACCCCGGCATCATCCTCAGGAGCCTCACCGTCCGACCCTCCGTCACATCCGCCCGTCAGCGTGGGCTCGTCTTATACCCACCCCGGACCGGGGTCGCAAACGCCTCCGCCGGGCGTCACTCGGCGGAGGCGGGCACCGCCGACCGGGCGGCCTCGACGCCCGATGCGGAAGTGGGTGCCGTCGCAGAACGGCGTGGTCGTCGAGGCCACGCAGCGGCGCAGCGCCACCGTCTCCCTGGTCTCGTCGGGAACGGCTTCGTGGTCGGTGACGCGGGCCCCGCCGCTCCCCGCCGACGGGCCGTCGCGCGTCGCGCGTATGGTCACCTCGGCCATGCTCGCCCCCTCGTCGCCGTCGTCGGGGACCGCGCCGCGCGCGGCGGGCCGGTGAGGAGCACTACCCGGCCGCGGGCGGGCGGGCACCCCGGTCGGGCACGGGCCGTCGGCGGCCCCGGGGGGCTTGATACGGTCACCGACCGATGAGTCAGAGGTTCGTGATCGAGGGCGGACGGCCCCTCGCCGGCACGCTGGTGCCCGCCGGCAACAAGAACGCGGCGCTGCCGATCCTGGCGGCCTGCCTGCTGACCGAGGACGAGGTCGTCGTCGACAACGTCCCGCAGATCGTGGACGTCCACACGCTGCTGGCCCTGCTGGACGACGTCGGGGTCGAGATCCGCGAGGTGGGGCCGAATTCGCTCGCCCTGCGGGCGGCGGACATCCGCACCACCACGCTGGACCCGGAGCTGTGCGGGCGCCTGCGCGCATCCCTGCTGCTGGCGGGCCCGCTGCTGGCGCGGTGCGGCCGCGTGGAGCTGCCGCTGCCGGGCGGCGACTTCATCGGCCGGCGCCGGGTGGACACCCACATGCTGGCCTTCCGGCGCCTCGGCG
Organism: Miltoncostaeaceae bacterium; assembly: GCA_035553775.1. Lineage (GTDB taxonomy): Bacteria > Actinomycetota > Thermoleophilia > Miltoncostaeales > Miltoncostaeaceae > DATMJR01. The sequence goes on from DATMJR010000174.1 coordinate 4,828, forward strand.
CCGAGGTCGCCTCCGGCCGCAGCTACGTCATCAGCGCCCCCCGCGGGCTCGCCGGCGCCGACATCTTCCTGGACGAGGCGTCGGTGACCGCCACGGAGAACGCGGTCGCGGCCGCCGTGCTGGCGCCGGGCACCACCACGATCGAGAACGCCGCCTGCGAGCCCCACGTGCAGGACCTGTGCCGGTTCCTGAACGCGCTCGGCGCGCGGATCGCCGGCGTCGGCACCAACGTGCTGCACATCGAGGGCGTCGACCGGCTGCACGGGGGGCGCTTCCGCGTGGGCCCCGACCACATCGAGATCGCGTCCTTCATCGGGCTCGCGGCCATCACGGACTCCGACATCACCATCCCGGACGTCCGCCCCGAGGACCTGCGGATGATCCTGCTCACGTTCGAGCGGCTGGGGATCCGGGTGCAGATCGACGGCACGACGCTGCGCGTGCCGCCCGGGCAGGACCTGCGCGTGGTGGCCGACGAGGGTGACGCGATCCCCAAGGTCGACGACGGCATCTGGCCCGCGTTCCCGGCCGACCTCACCTCCATCGCCACCGCGGTCGCCACCCAGCTGCACGGGACCGTGATGATCTTCGAGAAGATGTTCGAGAACCGGCTCTTCTTCGTGGACAAGCTGGTGGCGATGGGCGCGCGCATCGTGCTGTGCGATCCCCACCGCGCCGTGGTCAGCGGGCCCGCCCGGCTCTACGGGGAGCGGGTCGAGAGCCCGGACATCCGGGCGGGCATGGCGATGCTCATCGCCGGCCTCGCCGCCGACGGCGTCACGACGATCGGCAACGTCCGCCAGATCGACCGCGGGTACGAGCGCATCGACGAGCGGCTGCGCGCGGTCGGGGCGCGCATCGAGCGTGAGGACGACTGAGGGCGCGGCCCTGCCGGGCCGCCCCCGCGACCCCCTCCCGACCGGCGCCCGTGACGTCCTGCCCGTCGAGGCGGGCGAGCTGCGCGCGGCCGAGGACGCCCTCCGGCGCGCGTTTCGCCGGTACGGGTACCGCGAGGTCCGCACGCCCGTGCTCGAGTTCGCCCAGGCGGTGGACCGGGCCGCGGCGGAGGGGGCCACCGCCCAGGCCTACCGCCTGTTCGATCCGGACGGGCGGGTGCTGGTGATGCGCCCCGACCTGACGATCCCGGTTGCCCGGCTCATCGCGACCCGCCTCACCGACCACCCCGGCCCTCTGCGGGTGTCGTACACGGGGCCGGCCTTCCGGCTGCCCCGGCCCGGGCGCGCCGAGCGCAGCGAGCACCGGCAGGCGGGCGTGGAGCTCGTGGGCGAGGCCGGCCCCGCGGCCGACGCCGAGATCGTGGCGCTGCTCGCAGAGGCCCTCGCCGAGGCGGGGCTGCGCGGATTCCGGATCGGCGTCGGCGACGTCTCGCTGACGGCCGCCGTGCTGCGCGGGCTGGACGTGCCCGAGGCGGAGGCGGCGCGCCTGCGTGCGGCGGTCGGCGCCCGTGATCTGGTTGCCTGGCGGGCGATCGCCGGGGCGCTCGACCTGCCCGAGGCCGAGCGGGGGCTGCTGGCGGCGCTCCCGGGCATGCGCGGGGGCGCCGAGGTGCCGGCCCGGGTCGCGGAGACCGTGCCGGCGGCGGGGGAGGCGTGCGACCGCCTGGTGCGCACGCTCGAGCTTCTGGCCGGCGCCGGCGTCGCCGACCGCGTGCTGGTCGATCTGGGGATCCTGCGCGACTGGCCCTACTACTCGGGCCTCGTCGTCGAGGCGTACGCCCCCGGCGTGGGCGAGCCCGTGGCCAAGGGCGGGCGGTACGACGGCCTCGGCGGGGTGTTCGGCGCGCCCCGACCGGCCGTGGGGGTCGCGATCGAGCTGGACGGCCTGCACCGGGCGCTGGCCGCGGCGGAGGCGGTCGCCACGGGTCCCGTGGCGGGCGTGGTGCTGGTGGGTGGGCTCGACGCGGAGCGGCCGGCCGCCGAGGCGCTGCGCCGCCGCGGGCTGCCCGTGGTGGCCCTCGCCGGCGGGGACCGGCGCGCGGACGAGGTCGCCCGGATCGAGGGCTGGCGCTTCGTCGCGTGGCGCGACGGAGACGCGTACCGTGTACGGGACCGCGCCTCGGGCGCCGACGTCACCTGCGCCCGTCTCGAGGAGGCCATCCCATCTCCGTCCTGAGGATCTGCGTGCCCCTGGGCGCCCTGTTCCCGGGCGCCATCGACGTGCTCGAGGGCGCGGGCGTCGACGTCGCGCCCCTGCGCAGCAACGGCCGGCGCCTGGTCCTCGACGCGGAGGACGGCACGCGCTTCATCACCACGCGCCCCAGCGACGTGCCGACGTACGTGGAGGCCGGGGCGGCGGACATCGGCATCGTCGGGCGCGACGTGCTGGTGGAGCGTGCGCCGGACGTCTACGAGCTGCTGGACCTCCGCTTCGGGCACTGCCGCATGGCCTACGCCACCCGCGCCGGCGAGGACCCGACGCCCGCCGCCCTCGCGCACCTCGGCGTGGTGCGCGTGGCGACCAAGTACCCCGCGTCGGCCGAGGCCCACTTCGCGGCCACCGGGCGCCAGGTGGAGGTCGTCAAGGTCAACGGCTCCGTGGAGCTGGGGCCCCTCGTGGGCCTCGCGCACGGCATCGTGGACCTGGTCGCCACCGGGCGCACGCTGCGCGAGAACGGGCTCGTGGAGCGGGAGCACATCTTCGACTCGTCCGCCCGCCTGATCGCCAACCGGGTGGCCCACAAGCTTCGCGCCGAGGAGGTCGACGCGCTGGTGGCGCGGATGGAGGCCGGCCTGCCCGCGGAGGCGCGCGCGTGAGCGCCGTGCGCCGCGTGCGCCTCCGCGCCGGGGGCGCCCCGGTCCTCGCCCGCACGCTGCGGCCGCCGGTGGACGAGGGCGACATCGCGCGCACCGTCGCGTCGATCGTGGGCGACGTGCGTGCGCGCGGCGACGAGGCGCTCGTGGAGGACGCGCGCCGCTTCGGCACGCCCGGCTTCGTGCACGACCACCTGCGCGTTCCCCCGGTGGAGCTGGAGGCCGCGGCGGGCCGCCTCGACCCGGCCCTGCGGGCCGCCATCATCGCCGCGGCGGCCCAGGTGCGCACGCTCGCCGAGGCGGTCGTCCCGGGCGACCAGCGCGTGGTGCTGCCCCACGGGCAGGCGGTCACGGTGCGCGCGGTGCCGGTGGACGCCGCCGGGTGCTACGTGCCGGGCGGCCGGGCCGCGTACCCGTCGAGCCTGATCATGGCCGCGGTGCCCGCGCAGGTGGCGGGCGTCACCCGGGTCGTCGCCGTCAGCCCCCCGGGCCCCGGCGGGCGCCCGCACGAGACGGTGCTGGCGACCGCGGGACTGCTCGGCATCGAGGAGGTCTACGCGACGGGCGGCGCGGCGGCCGTCGCCGCACTGGCCTACGGGACGGCCACGATCCGGCCGGTCGCCGTCATCACCGGTCCGGGCAACGCCTGGGTGCAGGAGGCCAAGCGCCAGGCGGCGGGCGTGGTCGGCATCGACGGCATCGCGGGGCCGAGCGAGGTGATGGTGATCGCCGACGCGTCCGCCGACCCCCGCGCGATCGCCCTCGACCTGCTCGCCCAGGCCGAGCACGGCACGGATTCGGCGGCGGTGCTGGCGAGCGACGACCCGGAGGTCGTGGAGGCCGTGGCGGCGGCGCTCGCGGCCGAGGGCGAGCCGCTCGGGGCGGTCACCCTCGTGGAGTGCGCCAGCATGCCGCTCGCCCTCGAGCTGGCCGAGGCGTTCGCCCCCGAGCACCTCGAGATCTGCGCCCGCGGGGCGGAGGAGATGGCCCACGGCGTGTGCCGGGCGGGTGCGGTCTTCATCGGGCCCCACTGCGCGACGGCCTACGGCGACTACGTGGCGGGGTCCAACCACGTCCTGCCGACGGGCGGCGCGGCGCGGTTCGCCTCGGCCCTCGGGCCGGCGACCTACATGCGGCGCATGTCGGTGGTGGAGATGGGCGACGAGGCCGTGCGCGCGCTCACGCCGCACCTGGCCGTGCTGGCCGAGGCCGAGGGGTTCCCGTTCCACGCCGCCTCCGCGCGGGCGCGCCTGGAGGGCCTGGCGTGAGCCGCGCCGCCGACGCGCACCGCACGACGGGCGAGACCGACGTGCGCGTGCGGATCGACCTGGACGGCGCCGGACGGGCGGACGTCGGCACCGGGGTCGGCTTCTTCGACCACCTGCTGACGCTGTTCGCCCGCCACGCGCTGGTGGACCTGGAGGTGGCCGCCCGCGGCGACCTCGAGACGGGCAGCCACCACACCGTGGAGGACGTGGGCATCACCCTGGGCCAGGTGGTCGACCGGGCGCTGGGCGACCGGGCCGGCATCGAGCGGTACGGGTGGGCGCTGCTGCCCATGGACGAGTGCCTCGTGCAGGCGGCCGTGGACGTGTCGGGCCGCCCGTTCATCGCGTGCGACGTGCCCCTGCCGTTCGGCGTGGTCGGCGGCTTCGAGACCGACCTGCTGGAGGAGTTCCTGCGGGCGCTGGCGGTCAACGCGCGGCTCACGCTGCACGTACGGCTGCTGGCCGGCGCCAACCCCCATCACGTGATCGAGTGCGCGGTCAAGGCCGTCGCCCGGGCCCTGCAGGCGGCGGTGCGTCCGAATCCGCGCGTGTCCGGCGTGCCGTCCACGAAGGGGAGCCTGTGACTGACGCCCTGCGGGTCGCCGTGCTCGACTACAAGATGAGCAACCTGCGCAGCGCCGTGAAGGCGCTCGAGCTGCTCGGCGCCCGGGTGGCCGTCGTGGAGCACCCCGATCAGGCCGCGGGGGCCGAGGCCGTGGTGCTCCCCGGCGTGGGGGCGTTCGGCGAGGCGATGCGGCGCCTGCGCGCGCAGGGGCTGGACGGCGTCGCGCGGCGGGCCGCGGAGGAGGGGACGCCCGTGCTCGGGATCTGCCTCGGCCTCCAGCTGCTGTTCGACGAGAGCGAGGAGAGCCCGGGGGCGCGCGGCCTGGGGCTGCTGCGCGGTCCGGTGCGCCGCCTGGAGACGACGCGCAAGGTCCCGCAGATCGGCTGGAACACGGTCGCGTGGGGTCCCGACCCCGCCCTCGGCACCGACGGGCCCGCGTCCGGGCGCACCTACTACTTCGTGCACTCCTACGCGGCCCACCCCGAGGACCCCGCGCACGTCCGGGGCACGGCCGACTACGGCGGGCCGTTCACGGCCGCCGCGGGCGCCGGCGCGGTGGCCGGCGTGCAGTTCCACCCGGAGAAGTCGAGCCGGGCCGGGCTGGCGCTGCTGGGCCGCTGGGTGGCGCACGCGCGCGCCCGGCGGGGGGTGCCGGCGTGATCCTGTTCCCCGCGATCGACCTGCAGGAGGGCCGGGCCGTCCGGCTCGTGCAGGGCGACTTCGACCAGGTGCTCACCTTCAACGAGGATCCGGTGGCGCAGGCGCGCGCCTTCGCCGAGCAGGGCGCCACGCACCTGCACGTGGTCGATCTCGACGGCGCGCGCAACGGGCAGCCGGTGCACGCCCATCTGGTCGCGTCGATCGCCGCCGCGTTCCCCGGCGAGGTGCACTTCGGCGGCGGCATGCGCTCCCGCGCGGCGATCGAGACCGCGGTCGCAACCGGCGCCCGCCGGGTGGTGGTGGGCACGGCCGTCCTCCAGGACGCCGCGCTGCTGCGCTGGGCCATCGACCGGCTGGGCGACGGCCTGGTGGTCGCCGTCGATGCGCGCGACGGAAAGGTGGCCACCCACGGCTGGACGGTGGTGACCGACCAGGACGCGGTCGCGCTCGCCGAGAGCCTGGTCACGACCGGCGTCCGTCACATCCTCTACACGGACATCGCGCGCGACGGGATGCTGGAGGGGCCCAACCTGCCGGCCCTGCGGAGGCTGGCGACGGCCGCCCCGCCGATCAACGTCATCGCCTCCGGCGGCATCTCGTCGCTGGACGACCTGCGCCGCCTGCGCGGCCTGAACCTGGCCAATCTGTACGGGGTCATCGTGGGGCGGGCGCTGTACGAGGCGCGCTTCGGCGTCGCCGAGGCGCTGCAGGTGCTGAGCGGCGCCGAGCGGCCGGAGCGCGGGGGGCGGCGCCGGTGATCCGCGTGATCCCGTGCCTGGACGTGGACCGCGGCCGCGTGGTGAAGGGCGTCAACTTCGTGGGGCTCCGCGACGCCGGCGACCCCGTCGAGCTCGCCGCCCGCTACGACGCCGAGGGCGGGGACGAGCTCGTGTTCCTGGACATCACGGCATCGCACGAGCAGCGGCGCACCATCGTGGAGCTCGCCGAACGGACCGCCGAGGAGGTGTTCATCCCCTTCACGATCGGCGGCGGGCTGCGCTCCGAGGAGGACATGTACGCCGTGCTGTCGGCCGGGGCGGACAAGGTGGCGATCAACTCGGCCGCCGTGCGGGACCCCGACCTGATCACGCGGGGCGCCACCCGCTTCGGCTCCCAGTGCATCGTCGTCGCGATCGACGCCAAGGCGCGCCCCGGCGGGGGCTGGGAGGTCTACCTCAACGGCGGCCGCCTGCCGACGGGGCGCGAGGCCACCGAGTGGGCGGCCGAGGCCGCCGCGCGCGGCGCCGGGGAGATCCTGCTGACGAGCATGGACCGGGACGGCACCAAGGACGGATTCGACTGCGCGCTGCTGGCCGCCGTGACCGCCGCCGCGCCGGTGCCCGTGATCGCCTCGGGCGGCGCGGGCGAACTGCACCACTTCGCCGAGGCGGTGACGGCGGGCAGCGCCGACGCGGTGCTCGCCGCCTCGGTGTTCCACGACGGCGTGTTCACGGTGGGTCAGGTCAAGGAGGCGATGGCGGGTGCGGGCATCCCGGTGCGGCGGGTCGACGCGGTCGGGGAGCCGGCGTGACCCATCACATCCGCGCCATCCGCACCTCCGCTGCGCCGGCCCCCGTTCAGGGCGCGCCGTACAGCCAGGGGGTGGACGTCACCGGGCAGCGGATGGTGTTCGCCTCCGGCCAGGTGCCGGTGGACCCGGCGACGGGCGCCCTGGACGGCGGGGACGCCGCCGCGCAGACGCGCCGCGTGCTCGCCAACCTGCGGGCGGTGCTGGAGGCGGGGGGCGCCTCCCTGCAGGACGTCGTCAAGACGACGGTGTTCCTGACCGACCTCGCGGGAGACTTCGGCGCCATGAACGCCGTGTACGCCGAGGTCTTCGCCGGGCACGCGCCCGCCCGCTCCACGGTGGGCGTCGCCGCGCTGCCCCTGGGCGCGCGCGTGGAGATCGAGGCGGTCGCAGTCGTCCCGGAGGACGAGGAGGACTAGAGCTCGGGCGGCGGCGTCACCGCCCTGCGTGCGGCACCACCGTCCGCGGGGTCGGGGCGGACCCTCGCGGCACCACCGTCCGCGGGGTCAGGCGGACCCTCGCGGCACCACCGTCCGCGGGGTCACTCCCACCACGTCCTCCGCTCCCGCAGGCTATCGATCGCGATGCGGTCGATGTAGCAGGGCGCCTCCTGAATGGGCCGCCCGGCGTTCTCGGGGGCCTCCACCCACGCGCGGAACTCGCCCTGCACCCGGTCCCAGGCGTCGTCGAGCTCCGTGATCGTGAGGCCCTCCCAGCGCGCGAACGCCGCCGTCAGACGCTCGTCGTTGATCGGCGCCACCGCGGCGAGCTTCCGGGATACTGGGTCCCACGACACGCACCGACTGTAGCGCCTCCACCATCCCCTCCCTCGCCGACCCCC
>DATMJR010000175.1:0-4881 GCA_035553775.1 Miltoncostaeaceae bacterium
CTCGGACGACGCGCTCACCGCGATCGCCGACCGGGCTCTGGAGCGCGAGACCGGCGCGCGCGGGCTGCGCTCGATCGTCGAGGCCGCGCTGATGGACGTCATGTTCGAGCTGCCCTCGCGCGACGACGTGATCAAGTGCGCGGTCACCCGCGACACCATCGAGCGGGGCCTGCCGCCCACGCTGGTCACCGAGGCCCCGGACCGCCAGCAGCGGGCCGCCGATCCGGCGTCCGGGCGGCCGCCGTACGTGATCGCGATCCCCCCGCCCAACGTCACGGGGGCGCTCCACATGGGGCACGCCCTCAACAACTCGATCCAGGACGTGCTCATCCGGTGGCACCGGATGGCGGGCTTCGAGACCGAGTGGATCTGCGGCACCGACCACGCCGGCATCGCCACCCAGGCGCAGGTCGAGAAGGCGCTCGTGCGCGAGGGCACCAGCCGCCGCGAGCTGGGGCGCGCGGCCTTCCTGGAGCGCGTGTGGCGCTGGCGCGAGGAGTACGGCGGCACCATCATCGGCCAGCTGCGCCGGCTGGGCTGCACGCTCGACTACGCGCGTGAGCGCTTCACGATGGACGACGGCTACGCCCGCGCGGTGACGCGGGTGTTCGTCGCCCTGTACGAGCGCGGCCTGATCTACCGCGACCACTACATGGTCAACTGGGACCCCGGCCTGGGTTCGGCGATCTCCGACCTGGAGGTCGAGGAGCGCGAGGTCACCGACACCCTGTGGAGCATCGCCTACCCGCTCGCCGACGGCGCAGGCGAGCTGGTGGTGGCCACGGTGCGCCCCGAGACGATGCTCGGCGACACCGCCGTCGCCGTGAACCCCGAGGACCCGCGCCACCGCCACCTGATCGGCCGCAGCGTGGTGCTGCCGCTGGTGGGGCGCGAGATCCCCGTGATCGCCGACGACTACGTGCGCACGGACTTCGGCACGGGCTGCCTCAAGGTGACCCCGGCGCACGACCCCAACGACTTCGAGATCGGCCGCCGCCACGGCCTGCCCGCGGTGCCGGTGATCGGCGAGGACGGGCGCATGACCCCCGAGGCGGGGGAGCGCTACGCGGGGCTCACGCCGGCCGAGGCGGCCGCCCGGGTGGTGGACGACCTGCGCGCGCAGGGGCTGCTGCGCGCCGAGGAGCCCTACACCCACACGGTGCCGTTCTCCCACCGCTCGGGCGCGCGGGTGGAGCCGCTCATCTCGCTGCAGTGGTTCTGCGACATGGAGAGGCTCGCCGCGCCGGCGATCGAGGTGGTGCGCGACGGCACGGTGCGGTTCACCCCCGGCCAGTGGGGCGACGTCTACCTGCGCTGGATGCAGGAGATCCGGCCCTGGTGCGTCTCGCGCCAGCTGTGGTGGGGTCACCAGCTGCCGGTGTGGTATCGCGGCGACGAGGTCCACGTGGGCCCGGAGGCGCCCGCGGGCGAGGGGTGGGAGCGGGACCCGGACGTGCTTGACACGTGGTTCTCGTCGGCGCTGTGGCCGTTCGCGACACTCGGCTGGCCGGACGAGACGCCCGAGCTGCGGGCCTTCTACCCGGGCAGCGTGCTGTCGACGGCGCGGGACATCATCTTCCTGTGGGTGGCCCGCATGGTGATGATGGGGCTCGAGTTCCGCGGCGAGGTGCCGTTCCGCGACGTCTACATCCACTCGGTCATCCAGGCGCCGGACGGGCGGCGCATGAGCAAGAGCCTCGGCACGGGCATCGACCCGCTGGAGCTCATCGACGAGCACGGGGCGGACGCGCTGCGCTTCGGGCTGCTGCTGATGAGCAGCCAGCAGGACGTGCGCTTCTCGGCGGAGAAGATCCGCCAGGGCCGCCAGCTGGTGACCAAGCTGTGGAACGCGTCGCGGCTGGTGGTGGCGCGGGGCGGGCGCGCCGGGCACGCCACGCCGCCCGAGCCGGCGACGCTCGCCGATCGGTGGATGGGCGCCCGGGTGGCGGCCGCGCTCGAGGAGGCCGGGGCCCTGGTGGCCGCCTACGACTTCAGCCGCCTGGCCAAGCTGCTCTACGAGCTGGTGTTCGACGACTACTGCGACTGGTACCTGGAGCTGCTGAAGGCCGACGAGGGCAGCCCCGAGGTGGCCGGCGACCTGCTCGAGCAGATCCTCGCGCTGGTGCACCCGCTGATGCCCTTCGTGACCGAGGCGTGCTGGGAGGGGATGCCGGGCGCCGCGGGCCTGCTGGCCGTGCACGCGCCGCCCCGGCCCCCGCACGGGCGCGACGCCGAGGCCGAGGCGGCGATCCGCGACCTGCAGGAGGCGGTCACGGCCCTGCGCGCGTACCGCAACCAGGCCGACGTGCCGCCGCGCGAGACGCTGCGGGTGCACGCCGAGGACGGCGGCCGGCTCGCGCCGACGGCGGCGGCCTTCCAGGCGCTGGCCCGCGTCGAGCTGGCGGCCACCCCGGTGGACGGCACGATCGTGGCCGTGCCCTTCGGCCGGCTGCACGTGGCGCGCGCCGCGGCGGCCATCGACATGGGGGCCGAGCGCGCGCGCCTGGGTGCCGAGCGGGAGCGCGTGGAGGCGGAGTTGCGGCGGGCCGAGGGCATGCTCGCCAACGAGCGCTTCACCAGCCGCGCGCCCGCCCATCTGGTGGACGCCGAGCGCGCCAAGGTCACCCGCTACACGGCGGCGCGCGCCGCGCTCGACGAGCGGCTGGCGGCGCTCGGCGCCTGACCCCCGCGGGCGCGCCGGTGTCCGGCCCCCCCGCCGTGCGCGTCCCCGGCGGGCGGCTCCCGTGAACCCCGCGCAGGCGATCGCCTGGGTCGAGGGGCTCGACATCCTCGGCATGCGCTTCGGGCTGGAGCGCATGTCCCGGCTGCTCGCGGCCCTGGGCGACCCCCAGCGGGCGCAACCGGCGATCCACGTGGTCGGCACGAACGGCAAGACCTCGACGGTGCGGCTCGCCGCCGCCGCGCTGACCTCGGCGGGCCTGCGGACGGGCGCCTACCTGTCCCCGCACGTCACCGGCTGGGCCGAGCGGATCGAGGTCGCGGGCGCCCCCCTCGACGACGCCGCCCTCGCGGCGGCCCTGACGCGCGTCCGCCGGGCGGCGGACGACCTGGACCGGGAGCCCGGCGACGACGTCACGCAGTTCGAGGCCCTGACGGCGGCCGCGTTCCTGACCCTCGCCGAGGCGGGCCTGGACGCCGCCGTCATCGAGGCCGGGCTCGGCGGGCGCTACGACGCCACCAACGTCCTGCGGGGCGGGCGGGTGACCGTGCTCACCAACGTGGCCCTGGAGCACACCGAGCTGCTCGGCGACACCCACGCGGCCATCGCCGCCGAGAAGCTGGCGGTGGCGCCCGACGGGTCGGACCGCCTCGTGGTCGGGCGGCTCTCGCCGGCCGCCGCCGCCGCCGTGGACGCCGAGTGCGCCCGGCGCGGGCTGTCGGGCTGGCGGGTGGGCCGCGAGGTGGAGGTCGACGACGCGGGGGAGGCCCTGCGCGTGCGCTGCCCGGGGGCCGTCTACGACGACCTGCGGCTGGGCGTGCGGGGGCGCTTCCAGCACGACAACGTCGCCGTCGCGGTGGCCGCCGCGCAGCGTTTCCTGCACCGCCCGCCGGCCCCGGGTCCGCTGCGCGCGGCGCTCGCGGCCGTGCGCGTGCCCGGCCGGCTCGAGCTGTTCCCCGGGCGCCCCCCGGTGCTGATGGACGGCGCGCACAACCCCGACGGGATGGAGGCGCTGGTGGCGTCCCTGCCCGGCATCGCCGCGGGCCGGCCGGTGGTGGCGGTGGTGTCGCTGCTGGACGACAAGGACGCGGCGGCGATGCTCGGCGCCCTGGCGCCCGCGGTGGCGGCCCTGGTCGCCACCCGCTCCCGCCACCGGCGCGCCCGCCCGCCCGCCGACCTGCGTGATGCGGCGGAGGCGGCGGGCGCCCGCGCGCACGTCGAGGATGCGCCGTCCGCCGCGCTCGCCTGGGCCCGCGGCCGGGCCGGGGGCGACGGCCTCGTTCTGGTGTGCGGTTCCCTGTACCTGCTGGCCGACCTGCGTCCGGCCCTGGTCGCGGGGGGGACCGCCGCGCCGGCGCGCGCGGCCGGCGCCGCGTAGGAGCGGGGATCCCGGCGCCGAAAGCTGTGGTCGGGGAGGGCGCGACACCCCGTGCAGGGGGTCCGCGCCGATGGGTTACACTCCCGCGACCCGACCCCGGGACGGAGACCGCATGCCCTTGACCGCGTGGATGCCCATCGGGTTCCCGCTCCAGGCCGCCACGGAGGAGACCGATCCGTTCGAGTCCATCTCGAACTTCTTCGAGTCGTCGACGTGGGGCCTCATCACCTTCGCGCTGCAGGTGTTCGTGTTCCTGCTGTGGGCGGCGCTCATCTGGTGGACGTACCAGGACGCCCGGCGACGGATCACGAGCCCGCCGCTGGTGGCGGCATCGGTGGCGCTGTCGGTGCTGCTGCCGTTCCTGGGCACGATCATCTACCTGATCGTGCGTCCGCCGGAGTACCTGCTCGAGGCGCGCGAGCGCGAGCTGGAGCTGATCGCCCTCGAGCAGCGCCTGGGCGCGCTGGGCGACGAGGAGGGGCAGCGCATCGTGGGCCGTCTGCTCGCGCGCGAGCAGGGCGGCGACGCGTCGGTGCAGGGCGCCCTGCGCCAGGCCGGCATGGCCACGCGCGACGAGCTGCGCGACCTGGACATCCGGCTCACCGAGCTGGAGTACCGCCTGCGGCGTGCGGCGTCGCCGCGCGGCGACGGCGAGCGTCCGTCCGAGCGGCCGCGCCCGTCCGAGCGGCCCGCCGAGCGGCCCTCGGAGCGCCCGCGCTCCGCCGAGCGTCCCCGGCCGGCCGAGGCCACCCGCCGGGCGCCGGCCGAGCCCGAGCCCACCCGCCGCTCGTCCGAGCCGCCCGTCTCGGGCGAGGACACCGGC
>DATMJR010000176.1:0-20140 GCA_035553775.1 Miltoncostaeaceae bacterium
TACCACACGTGCGCCCGAGGCCCGCCGTTGTGCGGGCCTTCGTCGTTTCTTGCCCCGACTCACGCTCACACCCGACGGGACCTTGGTCCCCCTCGGCACGCGCCCGCCTGACCGCCGTGACCGGACCGCGCAGGCCGACAACGCTTGGCGTCGCACGTGGGCATGGAAGCGCCGGGCGAAGGCGCAGACGATGCGCGAGCCGTGGTGCGCGATCTGCGGCAGCGAGACGGACCTGACCGCGGACCACGTCACGCCCGTCGCTGCAGGCGGTGCGATCGACGGGCCGCTTCGGACGTTGTGCCGGCCGTGCAACTCCTCGCTGGGCGCCACGGTGCGTCGCGGCCAGGGGGGGGTCGACGATCAGGCGCGCGCGCAGTCCCCCGTTGTCACCCTTTTCGCGATGCGTACGGGATGGCAGGACGAGGCCTAGCGTGCCCGGACCTCCGCCCAAGCACCCCTCCCAGCGGCGCCGGCGCAACGCCGACGGCGCGGCCGCGCTCGGCGTCACCCGGCTCCCGCGCGAGGGCCGCAGCGAGCGCAAGCCCGCACTGCCGAAGCGCCGCCCCGACGGCAAGGCGTGGTCGGCAGTAGCGCGCTCGTGGTGGCGCACGGCCTGGTCGTCGCCGATGGCCGCTGTCTGGATCGAGGCCGACGTACCCTCCCTGCTGCGCCTGGCGATGCTGGTCGACGACCAGGCCAACGGCGTCGAGGTAGTGGACGGCGAGGGCGCGGCCCACGTGGTGCCGGTCGCCGTGACGGTGCTCGGCGAGATCCGCCAGCTGGAAGACCGATTCGGGCTCTCACCGCTCGCGCGTCGGCGCCTGCAGTGGGAGATTGCCCAGGCTGAGAAGGACGAGGGCGCGGTCCTGTCACCCACCACCGCCCAAGCGGAGCGATGGCTGCGGGTCGCGTCCGATTGAACCGGACGCTCGGGCCGCACGTGGTCGCCTGGATCGAGGCGAACCTGTGCCACGGGCCCGGGGACGTGCAAGGCGAGCCGGTCGTCCTCGACGACGAGCAGGTCGCCTTCGTGTTCGCTGCCTACGAGATCGACGACCGTGGTCGGCGGCTGCGGACTCGGGCCGTCTACTCCCGGCCGAAGGGGCGGGCGAAGTCGGAGCTGGCGGCGTTCCTGTGCTGGGCCGAAGCCCTGGGGCCGGTGCGCTTCGGCGGGTGGGTCGACGGCGACCCCGACAAGGGCCCGGTCGGCATCCCCGTCCGCGCGCCGTTCATCAAGTGCTGCGCCACCGAGGAAGGCCAGGCCGGCAACACCTACGGCGCCGTCGAGTTCATCGGCCGCCACGGTCCGATCGCCGAGACGCCGGGCCTCGACGTGGGCATCACGCGCACGCTGCTGCCGGGCGGCGGCGAGATCCGCGCGGTGACCGCGTCGGCCGCGTCCAAGGACGGCGGCAAGGAGACGTTCGTCGTTTTCGACGAGACGCATCTGTACGTGCTGCCCGAGCTTCACCGCATGCACGCGACCCTGCGGCGGAACCTGGCCAAGCGCAAGATCGCCGAGCCGTGGTGCGTCGAGACGACCACGATGTACGCCCCGGGCGAGGGGTCGGTGGCCGAGAGCGCGCACAAGCTCGCCCGCGCCGTGCAGGCCGGCAAGGTCAAGGACCGCGGCCTCCTGTTCGATCACGAGGAAGGCTGGGACCCGGACGAGTTCGACTTCTCTGACGACGACCAGCTGCGCGCGGCGCTCATGCGCGCCTACGGCGAGGCGTCGGAGTGGATGGACTTCGAGCGCCTGGTGGCGGAGGCCCGCGAGGCGGAGGCGGAGGGCAAGCGCGACGAGTGGATCCGCTACTTCCTCAACCGGCCGGTCGAGCGCGAGGACAAGTGGATCACGACCGCCCGGTGGGCCTCTCTCGGCTCGCCCGACGCCGCCATCCCCGAGGGTGCGCAGGTGGTCATCGCCCTGGACGTCGGCATCGTGCAGGACTCGACCGCGATCGTCGCCGCGCACGCCCGCGAGGACGGCCGCGTAGCCGTTCGCGCCCACGTCATCGGCGTCCGCGGGGCCACCTGCCACGAGCTCGCCGCGTCGGGCCGCGTGTCGCTGCGCCGCGTCGAGGACGTGGTCCGCGACTGGTGCGACCTCTACGACGTGGGCGAGGTGGTCTACGACCCCCGCTTTGCCGAGGCCCTTGCGGAGAACCTGTCCGAGGACGGCGTGACGGTCGTCGAGCTGCCGCAGAACTCGGCGGCCATGGCTGACGCCTACCAGCGGTTCTACGCCGCCGTCTCCGAGGGCACCGTGTGCCACGACGGCGACCCGGTCCTTGCCGATCACATCAACTCCACAGTCGCCTCGGCGACGAACCGCGGTTGGCAGGTCCGCAAGGTCAAGAACACCAAGCGCATCGACGCCTGCGTCGCCGCTGTCATGGCCCACTACCGGGCCCAGGCCGTCCACCCCTCGCCGTTCGTGGAGGCGTGGTAGGTGCCGTGGTGGCTGTCCCGCTTCGGGTGGCTGCTGAGGCGCAAGCGGCTGGTTCGCCTGCACCTGGAGGTCGCCGACGGCCGGCCGGACACGGTCGAGGGCGTGCGCCTCGGCGTCTGGGGCGGGCACTACGTCCTTGCGCTGCCGAAGGTGCTGGAGGCCCAGGACCGCACCCACGCCCTGCAGGGCGTGCTCGAGGTGCCCCGCTCGCGGGTGATCTTCTGCCAGGTGCTCGGGTGATCCTCGCCACCCGGGGCGGCCAGGACCGCGAGCTTCGCGCCGCGAACTTCCGCCTGCCCGGCCGCACGACCGCCTACGGGTCGGCGGTCTACGTCTCCCCGGACACGGCGCAGGGGATTCCTGCCTTCGACGCCGTCATCGCCCAGGCGTCCCAGGCCGTGGCGTGCCTTGCCCTGCGCGTCTGGCGCGGCGTCAAGGTGAACCGCCAGGAGGTCACCTCGACCTGGCAGGCGCGCCTGTTCGCCTCGCCGCCGAACCCCCGCCAGACCTGGTTCGAGTTCTGGGAGACGGCCGAGGCGTCCATGACCGCCCGCCGCAACGCCTTCGTCTGGCGCACGCTGGAGAACGGGCGCCCCGTGGCCCTGTGGGCCCTCCACCCGGACCAGGTCTACGTGCTCGCGTCCTCGACCCGTGGGGCCACCTACAAGGTCGCCGTCGGCGGCGGGTGGCTCGACCCCACTGGCCAGGACAAGGCGCGCCAGGTCGAGGTCGACGAGGGCACGATCCTGCACGTCAAGGGCCCCGGCGGCGGCGGCCGCCTGACCGCGCCCTCGCCCATCGAGATCCACCGCCACGCCCTCGGCGCCGCAATCGCCCAGCAGCAGTACCAGGAGGGCTTCTACGCCAAGGGCACGCAGGTCGGCCTCGCCGTGCTGCTGCCGCGCGAGATGAACCAGACCCAGGCGCAGACCTGGCGCGAGATGTGGCAGGCGACCTACGGCGGCCCGGAGAACGCCGGCAAGACGGCGGTCCTCGGCGGCGGCGCCAGCATCGAGAAGATCGGCATGTCCCAGCAGGACGCCCAGTACGTCGAGTCGGCGCAGATGACGATCGACGACGTGGCCCGGATCCTCAACTGGCCGGCGAGCCTGATCGGCGGGGCGAAGGGCGTCGGCGCCGGCGGCGGCCCGATCAGTCCCGAGCACGAGCTCACCCGCATGGTCCGCTACGCCCTCGCGCCGCGGCTCGCCCGCTGGGAGGCGGCCCTGGCCGCGGACCCCTACCTGTTCGGTCCCGGGTCCCGGGACTACCCCGGCTTCGACCGCGAGGGCCTCATCCGCGCCGACGTCGCCACCCAGACCGACGCCGACGTCAAGAACGTGCAGTCGGGGATCCTGCTCGTCGACGAGGTCCGCGCCGAGCGCGGGCTGCCGCCGCTGCCGGACAACCTCGGGCAGATCCCCCAGATCATCCCCGTCGGCGGCTCGCCGGCGGGCGTCCCCACCGCAGGCCAGCCGGCCGCGGTGCCCGACGACACCGACTCCCCGGAGGAGTAGCCCATGCCCGCCCTGACCGTGCCGGCCGCGACGCCGGTGATTCACCGTGCCTTCGCACCGCTGGTCGGCGTGGAGCTGCGCGACGCCTCCGCCACCGGCGACGGCTCGTACACCTTCTCCGGCTACGCCGCGGTCACCAACACCGAGACCACCCTGTACGAGGGGCGGTCCTGGGTGTGGCGCGAGCGGATCGCCCCCGGTGCGTTCGCCGACGTCCTCAGCCGCGTCGCCTCCGGCGAGGCCGACTACCCGGTGGTGCTGAACCACGAGCACGACAACCGGGCTGCCATGGCGTCGACCGACGTCCCCGCCTCGCAGCCTTATGGCCTGGAGCTCTCCGAGGACGGCCTCGGCCTGCGGGTGTTCGCCCGCCTCGACCCCCAGGACGCCGACGTGCAGCGGGTCGTGCCGAAGATCCGCGCCGGGGCCCTGTCGCAGATGAGCTTCGCGTTCCTGCCCGACGAGTGGGAGACGCTGTCCACCGAGGATGAGCAGGGGCGCATCGTCGAGGTGGACACGATCCGCTCCCTGCGCGCCCTCTACGACGTGACGGTGTGCGCCCACGGCGCCTACCCCACCACCACCGCAGACGTGCGCGGCCTTCTGGCCGCGTCCGGTCGCTCCGGCTTCGACCCGGAGGGCCACCAGGAGGCCGAGCGTCGCGCTCCCGCGGGCGCCGAGCCCCCGACCCCCGTCGCGCCACAGGCGGGCGGTGGCGACCACGACCGCACACGGCGGCTGGCCCTGGCACGGGCACGCCTCCGGGCAGCGGTCGCCACCCACGGCACCAAGAGGTACACCTGATGCCAACCCTTCTGGAGCGCCGCCGCGAGGCCTACGAGGCCGCGCAGGCGCGCTCGACCGAGACCCTGGCCGCCCTGGACGATGTCGCCGACGACGCCGACCTGGACGCCCTGACGGCGGCCGCCGACGAGGCCGCCGCCGAGCTCGAGCGCACGCGCGCCGCGCTCGACCAGGCCGAGGCCCTGGAGCGGGCCCGCGCGGCGCACCCGGTCCCCGAGGTCCGCACGCCCGACGTGCGCGTCACCGACGACCGAGCCGAGCTCACCTACCGGCACGGCGACCCCTCGCGGTCGTTCTTCTCGGACATGTACCGGGCGCGGTTCATGTCGGACCCCGAGGCGCAGCAGCGGCTGCAGCGCAACGCCCAGGAGCAGCACGTCATCCTGCGCGAGCGCGGCACCCAGTACCGCGACGTCGCCACGTCGGCCTTCGGCGGCCTGATCCCGCCGGTCTACCTGACCGACATGTACGCGCCGCTCATGCGGGCCGGGCGCCCGTTCGCCGAGGCCGTGCGGCGCCTCCCGCTGCCGTCCACCGGCATGAGCATCGTCATCCCGCGCGGCACGACCGGCGCGGCGACGGCGATCCAGGCGTCGGAGAACGCGGCCATCCAGGAGACCGACCCGGCCGTCACGGACCTCACCATCCCGGTGCGGACCATCGCCGGCCAGGTCGACGCCTCGCGCCAGTCGCTGGAGCGCGGCGAGGGGGTCGACGAGATCATCTTCGCGGACCTGGCCGCGGACTACGCGGTCAAGCTCGACGCCGGGCTCCTGTCCGGCGCCGGCACCTCCGGCACCCACCTGGGGATCCTGAACACCAGCGGCATCATCACGGTCGCCTACACGGACGCCTCGCCGACCGTGCCGGAGATCTGGCCGAAGATCCAGGACGCCGCCCAGCAGATCGCCGCGGGCCGCTACCTGGCCGCGACGGCGCTGGTCATGCACCCCCGCCGGTGGGCCTGGTTCCAGGCCGCGCTCGACACGGCCAACCGGCCGCTGTTCCCGAGCAACGGCCCCATGAACGCGATGGGCACGCCGGGCGCCGCTGTCCCGGGTGCGGTCGGCCAGCTGGCCGGCTTCCCCGTGATCGTCGACGCGAGCCTGCCGACCAACCTCGGCGTGGGCACCAACCAGGACCCGATCCTGCTGGTGCGCCTCGACGACATCCTGCTGTGGGAGGAGGGCGACGGCGTGCCCCGGCAGATGCGCTTCGAGGAGCCGCTGATCAACACCCTGACGGTGCGCCTCGTGGTCTACGGCTACTCGGCGTTCTCGGCCGGCCGCTACCCGCTGGCGACCGCCGTCATCAACGGCACCGGCACCGTCCCGCCCACCTTCTAGGCCCGGAGGCATCCCTATGGACCTCAGCACCAACCAGGGCGCGGACGACCGCCTGGTCGCCGACCCGGTCGCCACGGAGGCGACCCCGTCGGTGGACCGCGGTGCGCCGATGCCCGACGTCGAGCCCGGTCACAAGGGCTACGAGCTCAACCCCGGCGAGGTGTTCGACCCGAACGCCGCGCTTCGCAACGCCGAGGGCCGCGGCCCCGGCCTGCAGGACTCGGAGATCATCTCGCCCGCCCACTGGGTTCAGCCGGTCGGGGGCGTCGTCGTCCCCGGCGGCGCTAAGGGGCAGCTCGAGGCGCTGCGCCGCGAGCGGGAGATGTACGAGCGCGGCGGCACGGACGAGCAGAAGGACCGGCTCGGCCAGATCGACGAGCAGATCCGGTTCTACGAGCAGCAGCTCAAGGACGAGCAGAAGGCGGCCGGCCGGCCGAGCTCCCAGACCGGGCCCGATCCGGTGACCACCAAGGCCAAGGACAAGGCCTGAACGCACCACCTGCGGGGCGCCTCCGGGCGCCCCGCGGCCGTTCCAATGACCAGGAGCAGCACATGACCGAGGAGCAGATGCGCTCGCTACTCGCCGCGCTGGAGCGCGAGCGCGCCGGGTACGAGCGCAGGCGCGACCACGCCCCCGACGGTCACCGTGACCGTGAGGTGATGCCGCGTCGCATCGCCGAGGTCGACGAGCAGATCAACCGCCTGCGGCCGCCGGCGCAGACGCGCCTTCGCCGCGGCGCCGAGACCAGGTAGCGCGGTGGTCGCGACCCTGATCCGCCGCGGGCCTCCCGGCCCCTCCGGTCCGCCGGGGCCCGTTGGCCCCGCGGGTCCGCCTGGAGAGGGCGGCGATCTCAGCTACACGCACCAGCAGATGGTCCCCGCCGCGGTCTGGACCATCACCCACAACCTGGGCAAGCGCCCGTCGGTCGACGTCTTCGACTCAACCGGCCACGGGCCCGTCTTCGGCGACGTGGAGCACGTCTCCGACAACCAGCTGGCCATCACGTTCGGCGCCGCATTCGGCGGCGTCGCCTACCTCAACTAGTACGGGAGACGACGCGTGCCGACCTACCTCGTGCCGCTCGACCTGAGCAAGCAGGAGCTCAGGAACGCGCGGATCCACAACCTGGCCTCGGCGCCGCCTTCGCCGGTCGCGGGCCAGGTCTACTACGACACCACCAACAACGCGCTCTACGTCTACAACGGCTCGACTTGGGTGTCGTCCTCGGGTGGCGCGCCGGCGGACGCGACCACCTCCAGCAAGGGCATCGTGCAGCTTGCCGGTGATCTCGGCGGCACCGGCTCCAGCGCGGCCGCTCCGGTGATCTCGGACGGGGCGATCACGGCCGCGAAGATCAGCGGGGCCCTGAAGCCCTCGGGGTCGGCCGGAGCGGGCACTGAGGCGCTTCGCGCGCTCGGCACAGCCGCGGGCACGGCGATGGCAGGTGACACCCGCCTGGATCAGATCGCCGCGCCGACGTCCTCGGTCAGCCTGAACAGCCAGCGGATCACGAGCCTGGCGGATCCGAGCGCCGCGCAGGACGCCGCGACGAAGGCGTACGTGGATGCGATCGCCGCCGGCTTCGACATGAAGGCCTCAGCACGCGCGGCCACCACGGCCAACATCACGCTCTCGGGCACCCAGACGATCGACGGCGTCGCCGTCGTCGCCAACGATCGCGTCCTTGTCAAGAACCAGTCGACGCCCGCACAGAACGGCATCTACGTCGTCGCGGCGGGTGCGTGGTCGCGGGCGACGGACTTCGACGCGTGGACCGAGGTCCCGGGCGCCGTCGTCGCGGTCGAGGCGGGCACCGTGAACGCCGACACCGTTTGGCTCTCGACGGCCGACCAGGGCGGCGCCCTCGGCACCACGGCCATCGCCTTCACGGGCTTCTTCAATCGGGCCGCCGACCTCACCAACGTCACGGGCACGCTTGGGGTCGCGAGCGGTGGCACCGGGCAAACGACTTCGAAGGCTGCCCGTGAGACGGGCCTGGGCGCCGCCGGCTACTACTCGTCGGCCACCCACGGGGCCGGCACCAGCATCACCGTGACCCAGGCCACGCACGGCCTGCGGTCGTCGCGAGGGATCCTCGTACAGGTCCAACTGGAGTCGTCCGGTGAGGTCGTGGTCGCTGACGTCGCCGTCGCGGTCAACGGCGACGTCACCGTCACCTTCGCCGCGTCGCAGTCGGCGAACACCATCCGGATCACCCTGATCGGCTGACCGTGCCGAAGTGGCTCGCATCCCCTCCGCCGGTCTGGGCGAACGGCGGGGGGCGGGAAATGGTCTCCACGGTGCCGGCGGCCGGCACGTCGCTGCTGCTGGACCTGGCAGCGGGAAACGTGTTCGACGTCACCCTGGATCAAGCGACGTGCGCGCTCACCCTCGCCGGCGCGCTGAACGGGTACGCGTGCAGCGCGACCGTCTATCTGCGGCAGGGTACGGGCGGGTCGAAGGCAGTCACCTGGCCGGCGTCGGTGGCGTGGCCGTACGGAAACGAGCCCCTGCTGGCGACGGCAGCAGGGGCCCTCGACGTGATCACGCTGGTGACCCTCGACGGCGGCACCACGTGGGCGGGGTTCCACTCGACGACAGTCCCCGCGGAGGCCGACCCTGGCGGGCAGTGGATCAACGGCGGTGTGGAGACGATGCGCCGCCTCGACAAGAATGCGTCGTCGCTGGTCACGTCATCGGGACGCGTCAACCTCACCTACTTCACGTGCTGCCGGACACAGACGATCACGAAGATCGCCATCCAGTGCGGCGGTACCGCGGTGGCGGCGACACCCACCCTGGTCCGCTTCGGGTTCTATCAGGTGGCCGCAAACGGCGACTTGACCCGGGCGTGCGCCACGGGCAACGTCGCATCGTCCGGCTGCACCGAATACGACAACAGCGGCACCGTCACGGCGTCGAACGTCCGGTACGGGGGAACGACCTTCCGCGAGTACCAGGCGCCCCTCGCCGGTGACCTGGGGCTGCCGACGTCGTACACGTTCATCGCGGGCCGCCGGTACGCGGGCTCGCAGATACAGGTCAGTGGCGCGACGCTGGGCGCGTACTACGGCAACAACGCCGGGTCGCCTGACCTGCGCCACCCCCCGCGCATGGCAGGCAGCCGCGATTCGCAGACGGACCTGCCGGCGTCAATCACTGCCGCGCAGGTGCTGGGCACGAACGCGTGCATCTACATGGTCGGGTTGGCCTAGATGCGCGGCGGTGTGCGCGCTGGTGCTGGGCGCCGGGGCGCCCGCATCGTCCCCACGACGGGCGTGCCAGCAGGCATCCTCACCGGGGCATACATCAAGGGCAACCAGTACGACCCGACCTGGTCGGATGCCCCCTGGGACGCTCGCACGATCAACGCGTTCGAGGCGAACGCCGGCAAGGCGTGCTCGGTCATCCACTGGGGGTCGTCGTGGGGCCACCAGACGGGCACGCAGACCAACGCTAACCAGCGGCCCTTCTATCCGGGCGACTCCAACATCGCTCGCAACCGCGGCTCCTACCCGATGATCGACTGGTCGCCGTCGAACTACACGAAGTACCCGGGCACCCAGACGCAGCCTGAGTACGCCCTGTCCGCCATCGCGGGCGGGTCCTTCGACGCCTACATCGACTCGTGGGCGGGGCAGGTCGCGGCATGGGGCCACCCCCTGTTCGTGCGACCAATGTGGGAGGCCAACGGCACCTGGTTCCCCTGGTGCGTGGGCCAGAACGGCAACACCGCGGCGCACTTCGTGAGCGCCTGGCAGCGCATCGTCTCCCGCGCCCGCGCTGTCGGCGCCAACAACATTACCTGGCACTGGTGCCCCAACATCATCTACTCAGGTCAGTCGGCCACGTTGGCCGCGATCTACCCAGGCGACGACTACGTCGATTGGGTGGGCTGCGACGGCTACAACGGTAACAACGCCGGATACATCGGCTTCCATGATCTATTCAAACCGACGTATGATGCGATCTACGCTCTTGCCTCACCAACCAAACCCTTCATGCTCGGCGAGTACGGCTGCGCAGCGGACCGTAACAAGGCGTTTTGGTTCACTGAGGCGTTCGCGAACGTGCATCTCTGGTTCCCACGCATGCGGGCTATGATCTATTTCAACTGGTCCGAGGCCTCGACCTGGCGCATCGAGGACCCTGAGGCAGCCCGGGCCGCTTACGCCGCCGGGATCTCCCCCGCCCACTTCCAGGCCGCGACATTCGCCGCAGCCGCGACCTCGCCTATCCCGGCGCCCGCATGAGCATCCAGGTGCGAGCGGGCGAGCCGTTCGAGGCGAGCGTCCAGGGCTTCGACCCGGGGCTGGTGGGTGTCATCGGCGTGCGCGTGGACGATGGCCAGGGGGGGGCTGCGGTGATACGCACCGCCGCTGGCATCGTCGAGACGGCGAACGTCGACGGGTTGTCGACGTACACCGCAACGATCCCCGCCGCGCCGCCTGTGCCGGGTCAATACTGGATCGTCTGGGACGACGGCACCGACTCTGCGACG
Organism: Miltoncostaeaceae bacterium; assembly: GCA_035553775.1. Taxonomy (GTDB): domain Bacteria; phylum Actinomycetota; class Thermoleophilia; order Miltoncostaeales; family Miltoncostaeaceae; genus DATMJR01. Next base: position 10,622 of record DATMJR010000176.1, read on the forward strand.
GAGTCGCTCGTCGTCATCCCAGCCGGCTTCGACCTCTGCACCCTTGCGCAGGTGCGCCAGTGGCTGCAGAAGGCGCCCGCGGACACGTCTCAGGACGCTGCGATTCAGTCGGCGATCTCGCGTGCCTCGAGGGCGATCCTGACCTACGCCGAGCGCGAGTTCGTTCCGATGGTCGGCAACCCCGCCACTCGAACCTTCATAGTGGGTGGGGCCTGGAAGACGGGCGTCTTGCGGATCGGAGACCTGGCGGCCGCACCGACCGCTGTGGTGGTGCGCACCCGCTCCGGACAGACCGTCGCCACGCTCAGCGTCGTCACCGACGTCGAGCCCGGTCCGGCAGTCCGTTGGCCTGGAGAGCCGATCACCGAGCTCACGGTGCTCGGCGGCGTCAACCTCGACGGCAGCCACCGGGTCGCCGTCACAGGTACCTGGGGCTTCCCCTCGGTCCCCGAGGACGTGCAGCAGGCCGCGATCGTGACCGCTGGCAACTGGGTCCGCCGCTACGTCCAGGGCCGCGGCACCGGCACGCTCGCCTTCGATGGCTCGCCCGACGACGGCGTGGTCGAGTCCCTGCCCGCCGCCGCCCGGGCGCTGCTCGCCCCCTACCGGATGCCGGTGCTCGCGTGAAGTTCCAGGTCAAGGTCGACGACGCGGCCCTGCACGCCGCCATGCGGTCCACCCGCCGCGAGCTGGGCCAGGACGTCAAGCGGGCGTTCCTCACGGTGGGCCAGGAGGTCGTGCTGCCCGCCGCCCGCCGCAACGCCCCCGTCAAGACAGGCTGGCTGCGGCGCAACCTCATGATCGGAGCCACCACCACCCGGGGGTTCGTCCAGGTCAAGACGCGCACTCGCAGGGAGCGCGGCCGGGTCGCGCTCCTTGAGTTCGGCGGCACCCGGCGCGACACGATCCGCCCGCGCACCGCGGGCAACGTCCTTCGCATCAACGGACGCTTCGCCCGGTACGTCAGGACCGTGCGCCGCTACGAGGGGCAGCACTTCATGGAGCGGGCCGTGGACGGCCAGCAGCCGCGCATCCGCGCACGGCTGACCGACGAGCTCACCAAGGCGATCCAGGCGCACGTCGACCGGGCAGGCGCGGGGCTCTAGCGATGCCGACCCCGGATCTTGCGGCCATCGCCAGCGCGGCGAAGGCCACGATCGAGGCTGCCTCGGTGACGCTGAACGGCCAGGCGCTGAAGGTCTACGGCTACGAGCCCGCCTACACCGACGCCCTGCCCGCGGCGACCATCCGCCTGGCGCGGTTCACCCGCCGCGACCTGGACGACGGCGAGCTGGAGCTCGGCTCAGCGTTCTGGGACCTCACCTACGAGGTGACCCTGGTCGCCGACCTCGACCGCCTGGACGCCGGCCAGAGCGCCATGCAGGCCGTGCTCGCCCAGGTGATCGACGCCTTCGACGACTCCCCCGACCTCGGCCGCCCGTCCGACGTGGACGACGCGGTCCTGGCCTCCGGCGAACAGTCCTTCGTCGTGCCGGACGACGACAACCCCGACGCGCGTCCGCTGGTCGTCGTGACCTGCGATCTGCTCGTGCGGGCCAAGAGCACCTGACCGAGAGGAGAACCCAGTGGGACAGTCCAAGGCCGAGCACCACGGCCTTCGCCTCAGCCTGCCCGGGGCGCCGGCATCGTGGCACCACGTGCCGGACCTGGGCTACTGGTTCCACCCCGAGCACGTGACGCCCGTCGGCCAGCCCGGCGAGCCCACGCTCGAGCAGGCCCGCGCCTGGGCCAAGGACGATCGCTACCACGTGGAGCTGGTCGACGACCACCACCACCGCAAGTCCCGGCAGATCTACGACGACTTCATCCAGGACACCCGCGGGCAGGCCCGCCGGATCCTGGCCTCGGCCGAGGGCGACGAGGAGCTGATCGCCCAGGCCCAGTCCGCGCCCGCGACCGTGTCCATCCCTGGCGAGAAGGAGTAACCCGTGCCCCTCGCATACGCCCAGGTCCGGCGCGAGGCGGCGCCGGGCAACGAATCGGTGACGCCGAGCTACGCCACCAAGGTGCTCTACCCGCCCGCGACCTCGGTCACGGCGGTCCCCAACCCGTCGCACCTGATGCGCGACGACGAGATCCGCAACATCGACGAGCCGCTGGCAGCGCTGCCGGAGATGTACGCGCCGACCTGGTCGCTGGAGTCGCGCCTCTACCCGGACACCGTCGGCATGCTGCTGAGCTGCATGCTCGGCCCGCCGGTGACCACCACGGGCAACGGCGTCATCACCGACCCCGACACGACCGCGATCCCGACCGGTGCCTTCCGCCACGTCTGGACGGCGCCCTTCGGTCCGGCGGGCGCGAGCCCGCAGACCGCCGACCTGCGCCTGGCCTACCGCGACCAGGGCGTCTACTTCCAGGTCAAGGGCGCAGCCACGGACACGATGGCGATCACCGCCCCTGAGTCCGGCGGCGCGCGCGTCTCGGTCTCCGGCCCGGCCCTGCACATGGCGCGCATCGCGGACCCCGCGCTGGCGCCGGCCTTCGAGGCCCTGACGGTGCTGCCGTTCATGCGGCGCAACCTCACCCTCACCTGGCTGTCGGGCTCGGCGACCACCGAGGACTTCTCCCTCAGCGTCGCCAACCCGGTGGAGACGGTGCGCTCGCTCGGCATCGCGTCCGCCTTCCCCGACATCGTCGAGAAGGCCGAGGGCCCGGTGACCTTCACCGGCTCGATCCCCAAGCGCCAGCTGGACCCGGACGACTACGACGCCCTCATCAACGCGACCGGGTTCGCCGCCACCGCGCGATTCGTCTCCACGGCCATCATCGCCAGCGGCTACCCGTTCAAGCTCTACTTCGCCTTCACCAACGTGCAGTACGTGGGCGGCTCGCCCGGGGCCCTGGAGAACCGCCGCCGCATCGGCGCGTCCTTCGACTGGAAGGCGTCGACGACCGGGGCCGCCGGCCACGCGACGATCACCCTCGTCAACGCGACCGCCTCGTACGCGTAGGCCGGTGACGTCCCCCGCCTGGCAGCCCAACGAGGTTGCCCACACGTTCACGACCGGGCGCACCATGGTCATCCGCCGCGCCATCCCGGCCGTGTGGCTGGCCTCGCACGCCATCCGTACCGGCGGCGCCGAGGACGAGTCGGCCGAGGCCCTGGCCGCGCTCATGTCCGGCGAGACGGCGCCCAACCGCCTCGCCGCCCTTGACCTCATCGCGACGCTGGTCGAGACCATGTTCCTGCGGCCGCGCGTGGTGTGGGACCCAGAAGGCGTGCCCGATCCGCCGCGCGACCAGGCGGGCGAGCTGGTGCTCGACGCCAACGGGTTCCCGCCCGTCATCTGGGCGGGCGACCTGCACCAGCCCGAGATCGACGAGGTGATCGACCTCGGCCTCAAGGGGGTCGCCGACGCGAGCACCTTTCGCGGAGACGACTCTGGCAATGGACATGGCCCGGACGGCGCGGGCGTGGGGAACACGCCCAAGCGTCGTACTCGGGCTGCCGCCGGCAAGCGTTGACGCCTACCTCGTCGACCGTGTCCTCGCCGCGCGGCTGGCAGACGAGGACCATCGCGAGCCGGTGCCGGCCGAGGGCGACCTGGACCGGCCTCGCATCATGGGCTCGCCGCCACCGCCGGACGGCGTTCCCTGGGCGCCGGGTGAGGGGTAGCTGATGGCCCGCGGCGCCGTGCGCATCTCCATGCTGGCCGACGCCTCGGGCGTCCGCAGCGGCACCAAGGACGCCGAGCGCCACATCTCGCGCCTGGAGTCCTCGGCCTCCCGGTCGTTCGGCGCGATGAAGACCGCCGCCCTCGGCTTCGGGGCGGTAGTCGGGGGCGCCGCGGTCCTCGGCATGAAGCAGGCGGTCGGCGCCGCCTCCGACCTGGAGGAGCAGCTCGGCAAGAGCCGGGTGGTGTTCAAGGGCGCGAGCGACGAGGTCGTCGCGTTCAGCAAGACGTCGGCTACCTCCATCGGCATCTCGCAGCGTGCGGCCCTGGAGGCCACGGGCACGTTCGGCAACATGCTGGTGCCGATGGGCATCGCCCGCGACCGCGCCGGCGAGATGTCGACGCGGATGGTGAAGCTCGCCGGCGACATGGCCAGCTTCAACAACGCCTCCCCCGAGGAGACGCTGGAGGCGATCCGATCGGGCCTCTCCGGCGAGCAGGAGCCCCTGCGCAAGTTCGGCGTGTTCCTGAACGAGGCGACCATCCGGCAGGAGGCGCTGAACCTCGGCCTGGTCAAGGGCAAGGAGGAGCTGACCGCGGCCGCCAAGGCGCAGGCGGTCTACAGCGTGATCCTGAAGCAGACCAAGGACGCGCAGGGCGACTACGCGCGCACCTCCGGCAGCCTCGCCAACCAGCAGCGGACCCTTGCCGCGCAGTGGGAGAACGTCTCGGCCAAGCTCGGCATGGCGCTCATGCCCGCGCTCGCCGACCTGATGGCGTTCGTCAACCGCAACATGCCTCAGATCGAGCGGGCCTTCATGCGGGTGCGCGACACCATCTCCGGCGTCGTCGAGTTCGTCCGGGCCGTGATCCGGGACGACTGGGACAAGGCGATGGACCTGCTCGGCCGCGGGGCCGACAAGGCGATGACCTTGTTCCTGCGCATCATGCGCGCGGCGATCCCCAAGCTCGCGCGGTTCGCGTATGAGCTGGGCGCACGCCTCGTCGCGGAGCTCGCCAAGGGGGTGGACGCCGGCCTTGCCCGGGTGCCCGGCTCGGGCGCCCTACGCCGCCTGCTGGGGTTCGGCCCTGCGGGCAACACCGAGACGCTGGTGCTGCCGATCATCATCCGCGTCAACACCCAACTCGACTCCGCGTCCTCTCGCATCCTCGGCGGGGTGGGGGACTTCTCGGCGACCTTCGGCGGGCGCCGCGCCTCGGGCGGCTACGTCCCGGGCGATCCGTCCGCCGGCGACGTGGTGCCGATCCTCGCCACGGGCGGGGAGGTGGTCCTGAACGAGGGCCAGCAGTCCATGCTCGGCCGCTCCCGGATCATGGAGGTTCTGCGCCGCACGGGCGGTGTCCTCGGCGGTCGGCGCTTCCAGCGCGGCGGCGTCGTGGCGGGCGCTCAGAGGTTCGCCGAGCAGCAGGTGGGCGAGCCCTACGTGTGGGGCGGCGGCCACTCCCTGGGCGACTCCTACGGGTGGGACTGCTCCGGATTCGCCACCAACGTGGCCGCCCGCGTGCCGGGCTACAAGGGCGGCATCAACACGACGATGGGCCTGTGGGGCAAGATGCGCCGCGCCTCCGGCACCGAGCCCGTGGTGTTCGGCTTCTCCGGCATGGAGACGAGCGACCCCCGCAAGCAGCACATGGGCATCCGGGTCAACGGCGTCTGGTACGACGCGGGCTCCGGCGGCGTGCAGCGTGGGCGCACCCGCTGGCCGTCGGGCCTCTGGATCCCCCCGGGCCTGGAGAACCTGAGCGTGGGCGGGGCCGTCGGTGGCGGCTATGACATGGGCAACCCCACCACGCGCGAGGCGCCGCCCGACTACTCCGAGATGGACGTGGAGGCGATCGGCGGCGGGCGGTTCCTGGTCAACGGGCGACGGCGGACGCCGCGTAACGCCGCCGATCGGCGGGCGCTGGGCAACGCGGCCAGGCGCACCGAGTCCCGCCGCGCGCGCGACTTCGCCACCGGGGCGGCGCTCTCCGGCCCGGTCCCCCGCCGCGGGCGCACGCTGTCGGAGGTCATCGAGGGGCGCCACCGCGACGACTCGCTGCAGGACGAGCGCACGGGCGACGACGTCGAGCGCCAGTGGCGAGCGGGCGGGGTCACCAACGACGCCTACATCTCCCTGCGCCGCGAGGAGGCCATCAACAAGGTCCGCACCGACGAGCTGAAGGCGGACCGCGAGGACACGCTCAGTGAGCTGAAGCGCATCCAGCGCCGCCGCGTCGCCCGGCAGGGGCAGCTGCGCAAGATGCTCGGCCAGCTCGTGCGGGCGCGCCGGCCGGAGGTGCGCCGCGCGATCCTCGAGCGCATGGCCCAGGCGCGGCAGGACATCGCCGAGATGTGGGACACCATCATCGACCTGCAGCGCGACATCGCCGACATCGACCAGCAGCTGGCCGAGCTCGGCTACCGGGCGAGCGAGATCACCGACGAGCTGACGCGCACGCCCACCACCGACTCCGACGCCACCACGGCGAGCACCAGCACGGACCCCACCACGGCCGCCGAGCTCGACCGGTCCAACGCCCAGCTCGCCGCCGCGCGCAACTCGGCCACCCTCGCGGACGAGTTCATCCGCACCGCCTTCGGCCCCGGCGACCTCGGCCCGGGCGCGGGCTCGGCGATCGGCGCCGCCTCGGGCGGGCGGTGGGTGCCCATCCGCGTGGAGGCCGACTCGTTCTCGGCGGCGGCCCTCTCCGCCTTCGGGCACCAGGGCTACGTCGGCGCCTCCTTCGTCCCGTCGGGAGCGTGAGCCCGTGCCGATGACCCTCACGCTCACCGCTTACGACGCCGCCTCCCCCTCGTACGCCCTCATCACCGGCGCGGCCGCCGACCCGTGGAAGCTGGTCACCGCCAACTGGGGCAACGCCGTCTGGGACGTCCTTTACTCCGGGCCGCGCGGCACCCTCGGCGCCCGGCCCACGTCCTCGACGGTGCAGAACCGGCAGGTGGCCCTCGGCCTGCGCCTGCTGCCCGCCTCGGTCATGGCGGGCGCGGGCCACCAGAGCGACCTCAACGAGATCGTCGACCTGATGCGGCGCTATGGCGGGCGGTTGACGGTGCGCCACGACTCGCAGACCTACCGCCAGCACCTGGAGGTGCTGGCCGGCACGGCGGCCCTCGGAGACTGGACCAACCGCGCCGAGTGGCGCGGCCGCGTCGACTACGCGCTCACCTTCGTGGCCGAGCCCTACGTGCGCGGCGACCCGATGGAGGTCGACGACGGCTTCGACACGGACACCCGGGCGAACTACACCTACGACTCGGGCGCGTCGAGCCAGCACACCGTCTCTGGTGGGGAGGTTTCCTCCTCGACCACCTCCACCATTTTCCGCGTCTTCCACTCGCTCTACGGCTACTCCTACGGCGACGTCCACGCGTCTGTCACCGGCACCGTCGGATCTTCGCTGACCAACTTCCGGCTCGGGGTCAGGCTCAAGCGGACCGCCGCCGACTCTGGGCTCGATGCCCACGTCCTCGACGACGGCACCAACTCCATCCTCTACATCGTGGGACGCCAGGCGGGGGCCCAGACGACGCTCGCCCAGACGACCCTGACCCGGCTCACCGCGGGACAGCGCATCCGGGTGTCCGCCTACATCGTGGGCAACACGGTCGTCGCGCAGTACTGGAACGGCGCGGCGTCCGAGGAGATCTACGCGAGCACCCCCACCTCGACGACGAGCGTGGTCCTCTCGTCCGCCGACGCCGCCCTTTACGGGCGCAACGTGACGGCCCCGAGCGGATACGTGTGGGCAGCGGCGGCCAGCGACGCGCGCCTGGATCGCTTCACCGTCTACCCCTACACATACCTGTCGCGCTCGATGCCCGAAGTGCTGACCATGCACGGCGCCATCCCTGGCGACGCGCCGGCGGCCTGCGACGTCGAGGTCTACGGGTCGGGGATGTTCGCGATGCTCGCCTGGTCGCGCCGTCCGCAGGGCGAGAACTGGGCCGCGCACGGCGACCTCGACGACTACCCCAACTCCGTCTCGTCGGACCCGACCGACCCGTGGTCGAACGCTGCCGTATCCGGCGTCACGGGCGCCGCCACCTCGAAGGCCGTCGCGCGGCCGGGCTACCGCTCGCGCAACGCCCTCCAGGTGGTCGCGCCAGCCACGGCCAACACGGGCGCTAGCCTGCGGATCGGGCGGCGGTTCCGGGCCGGTGTGAGCTACACCGCGAGCGCGTACCTGCGCGCCGCCTCGGGGACGACCAACGCGCGCATCCGCCTCGGCATCTCAGGCGACATCGCGTCCTCCACCGCCGTGGCCCTGTCGACCACCTGGACCCTGCACACCCTCACCTGGACGCCGACCGCCGACCGCGACCTGGCCTGGTTCGCCGCGGAGATCACCGCCGCGACCGCCACCACGTTCCAGGTCGATCAGGTCATGGTCTACGAGACCGACCAGGCGGCGGCCGCGCTCGCCATCCCGTCCGGCCGCGGCGGGCGGGCGGCGCTGGCGGTGCTTGAGGCCGCCGACGGCTCGTCGCGGGTGCCCGGCGGCAGCGCAAGCCTCACGTACACCACGGGCCTTGGCGCCGGCTACCGCTACGGGGATGCCCTGCGGCAGACCAACTCGACCGCCGGCATCCGGGTCTACTGGCCGCTCGACCCTGACCTGCTCGATCCCGACCCCCACGCGACGGCGACGGACATCGAGATCTGGGCCCGCGTGGTCACGCCCGCCTGGGGCTCGGCCAATGGCGCGATCATCGGCTTCGTCTCCTCGCCCCCGGATGCGAGCGGCAACGCGAACCTCATCTACACCCGCGAGTACGGGGCCTCTGGCCGAACCCTTCCGTTCTCGCAGACGCTGCTAACCCGCGTGGGCACGGTGAGCGTCCCGCACCAGCGGGGCATCGGCGCCGCCGCCCGGCTGCTGGTCGGCGTCCAGATCGCTGCCCCGACGCTGGCCGGCAACGTGGACATCGACTACCTGATGGTCGTCCCCGCCCGCTCGCGGGCGCTGTCGCCCACCGGCAAGAGCGCGACCGGCTATCCCGAGTTCATCTACAACCTGGGGTTGAAGCGGGCGACGGCCGACCTTCGCGGCTACCTCTACCGCGAGGCCGCCGTGGGGTTCTCCCCCTCGACGGGCCTCGGCGGGTCGCTGATCGAGCTGGACCCAGGCATCAACCAGTTCCTCGCCACGCTGCGGCCCATCCCCGACCGCACGGACGCCAACCCGGCCGACACCGCGACGGCGACCATGGGCGTGCGCTTCATCCCGACGCCGCGCTGGCACCAGCTGCGGGACGCCTAGCGTGCCCCAGACCACCGTGCGCATCCGGCCGCCGGGTGGCACCTGGGAGGTGCTCGGCTCCGACCAGGCTGCGGGCGTGGTGCCCGAGGGACTGTCGGTGTCGGCAACAGAAGCCGGCCCGGACACCTGCAGCTTCACCCTGCGGCGGGACGCGACCCTGCCGTGGCGCGACCTGCTGCCGTTCGCCGAGGTCGACGTGGAGGTGGCGGGCGCGGGCCTCGTCTGGTCGGGCCGGGTGTGGGACACCTCCTATGCCGACGCCGACACCATCGGTGTGACGTGTCGCGGCTGGCAGTACGCCCTCGATGACGACCTCGCCGTGCGCAAGCTCTACGTGCGCCAGGCGATGGACGGGTGGCGCAACATCCGCGAGTGGCCGACGGCGAGCCTCACGGTCTACGGGCCCAACCTGCAGCAGAACGGAGGGACTCAGCCCGCCTTTCAGCTCGGCGCCAACGTCTCCCTGCCGGCCGCCTTGGCGGGCGGCCGCGCGGGGATCTACATCGACGGCGGGCACGCGGGCGCCATCGCCCGGGTCGTCATCGTCTGGACGAGCGCCAATAACACCTCGGCGCTTAACACCTACGAGTCCGAG
>DATMJR010000177.1:0-15802 GCA_035553775.1 Miltoncostaeaceae bacterium
GGGCCGCTGGCTGCTGGAGTCCGCGGGGGTGGGGGCAGGATGAATATCACAGGAGAGGATAGTACCAATAAGTAAACGTGATGCAATCGAGAGGCGGGTCGCTCGCCGCCGAGCACGCCCGACCCGGGAAGGGGTCGTTTCCGCTCGGGGCGGCGGGGTACCCTGCGTACCTGCGGGCCGCACCCCCCGTCCGGCGGAGTGGTGCCACCGGCGACCCGAGGCGGCCCTCCCCGGCATCACCGCGGCGGACCCCTGCGGGCTCCGGCGGCGGATGCGGCGAAGGCGAATCAGGAGGCGTGGAGATGGCGCGAACGGCGGTCCTCGAGGATCCGGGTGTCGCCGAGCTGCTGCGCGAGGCGCGCGAGCAGGGCTGCACCAGCCCCGGCCGCATCGAGGGCCTCGGCCTGGACGAGGGCGACGTGATCGCCCTGTACGACGCCCTCGAACGGGAGGGCGTCGACGTCACCGACGACTGCGGCCGCGAGGACGCGCCCGACCCGCGCTACGCCAACCGCCAGGTGGCCGAGAACACCGCGGACGCCATGCAGCTGTTCCTCCGGGAGGCGGCCCGCTTCCCGCTCCTGACCGCCGCCGAGGAGGTCGCACTGGCCAAGCGGGTGGAGCAGGGCGACGAGGCCGCCAAGGAGCGGATGGTCAACTCCAACCTGCGCCTGGTGGTCTCCATCGCGCGCCGGTACCAGAACCAGGGCATCACCCTGCTCGACCTCATCCAGGAAGGGGTGCTGGGGCTGATCCGCGCCGTCGAGAAGTTCGACTGGCGCAAGGGCTTCAAGTTCTCCACCTACGCCACCTGGTGGATCCGCCAAGCGGTGGCCCGCGCGGTGGCCAACCAGGCCCGCACCATCCGCCTGCCCGTGCACGTGGTGGACGAGCTGGCGCGGGCGCACCGCTCCGAGCGCGAGCTGCGCGGGTCGCTGGGGCGCGACCCGAGCGACGAGGAGGTCGCCGCGCGGGCCCGCATGAGCGTCGAGCGGCTCGCCGAGCTGCGCGAGGTCGATCGCGGCATGACCAGCCTCGACCGCCCGGTCGGGGAGAGCGGTGAGGCGACGCTGGGCGACCTGCTGCCCAGCGAGGGCGACGAACCGTGGGAGGACCTCGACGTCAGCCTGCGCAACGACGCTCTCTCGCGCGCGCTGGCCGACCTGCCCGACCGCGACCGGCGGGTGCTGGAGATGCGCTTCGGCCTGCGTGGCGAGACGTTCACGCTCGACCGCATCGGCAAGGAGCTGGGCGTCTCCCGCGAGCGCGTCCGGCAGATCGAGCGCGGGGCGCTGGAGCGCCTCGCCGAGCGGCGGGAGCTCGCCGCGCTGCGCGACGCCGCGTGACGCCGCCCGCGGGTGCGCGGGACCGGCGCCCGGCGCCGGCCCCGCGCACCGTCAGCCGAGCGGCCAGGCGTGCACCGGCTCCCCGGCCTCGGACAGCGCGATGTAGCGCGTGAGCATGCGCCGCACGGCCTGTTCGCGCCCCAGGTCGCCCTCCGCCTGCTCGATCATGAGCCGCTGCCAGCGGGCTCCGGTCCGCCGGGCGCGCACGCGCTCGCGCACCACCCCGAGCAGCTCCTCCCGGACCGGCGCGTCGACCCCCGCCTCGGCGAGGCCGTGCGCGGCGACCGGCAGCAGGTCGGCGACCAGCGCCGCGGCCGCCACCGGGCGCGGTGAGGGCGCCTGGCGGGCCGGCCACAGCAGCGTGGCGTCCAGGCCGCGCCGCGCCGCCGCCACGAAGTTGTGCTCGGCGAAGCGGAAGGGGAACGCCGGCGTCATCCACGGGGTGTGGTCGGCGAGGCCCAGGGTGAGCCCGACGAGGAACGCCGCATTGGCCATCATGTCGCGCATGGTCGGGCCGGAGGGCAGCGCGCGGAGCTCCACGCGCACGTGACCGCCGTCGGCCGGGTCGTAGACGGCCCGGTTCCACCTCCAGACGGTGCCGTGGTGCAGGCGCAGCTCCTCCAGCGCGGGCACCCCTCCGCCGCGGACCACCGCCACCGGGTCCTCGTCCCCCGCGACGGGGAGCAGGGGGGAGTGCAGGGCCACGCTCTCGGCGAACAGCTCCAGGGCGCCCGAGCGGACCCAGCCGTGGCCGAAGCCGACCCGCGCCGGCCGCCACGTCGCGCTGGGCTCGCGCTCGTCCACGGCCTGGCGGAACAGCGCGACCCGGGTCTCGTCCCACAGCAGCCGGTTCAGCAGCACCGGGGAGTTGCCCACCGCCGCCAGCACGGGTCCGGTCGCGATCTGGGCGGCGTTGTAGACGGCGGCGAACCGGCGCGGGGGCACCCGCAGATGGATCTGCATCGAGGTGTTGGCGCCCTGCAGCGTCACGTCGTCGCACAGCACGGTCAGGTCCTCGACGCCCTCGATGTGCACGCGGAAGGGCGCCTGACGCAGCGCGCGGATGCGCGCCGACAGGGCCCGGTAGCGCGGCATGTCGGTGAGCGCGTCGCTCTGCAGGTCGGCCTCGCGCAGGGTGGGGAGGATCCCCACCGCGACGGCCCGGCCGCCGTGCGCGGCGACCGCGCGATCGAGCGCCGCCAGCGTCTCGGAGATGTCGGCCTCGAGCGCCCCGAACGGGTCGCCGGCCGCGGCGACGGGGAGGGTGTTGAGCTCGATGTTGAAGCGGTTGAGCTCCAGTCCCAGGCGTGCGGCCCCGGCCTCCCTCAGCACCGCGAGGTTGACGCCCAGCGGGCTGCCCGCGGCGTCGATGAGCGACAACTCGAGCTCGGCGCCCAGCATCACCGGCCCCTCACCCGCGTGCGGCCGCGCCAGCAGCGCCTCGAGCGCCGTCAGGCCCTGCCGCAGCCGGCCCGCGAACCTCTCCTCGTCCTCGGCGGTGAAGGTGTCGCGGTCGATCTCCAGGCCCACGGCCGCCCGGTGCCCCCACGGCCCTCGGCGGCAAACATCGGCCGCGCCCGGCGGGTGTGGGAGACTGCCCCGGTGGCCACCGCTCCGCCGCTGCGCTTCGGGGTGTTCATCGCCCCCTTCCACGCCCCGGAGGAGAACCCGACGCTCGCGCTGGAGCGCGACCTCGAGCTGATCGCGCTCTGCGACCGCCTGGGCTACGACGAGGCCTGGGTGGGCGAGCACCACTCGACCGGCTGGGAGACCATCGCCTCGCCGGAGCTGTTCCTCGCCGTCGCGGCCGAGCGGACGCGGCACATCCGCCTCGGGACCGGCGCGGTGAGCCTGCCGTACCACCACCCGCTGATGGTGGCCGACCGCATCGTGCTGCTCGACCACCTCACCCGCGGACGCATCGAGTTCGGCGTGGGCCCGGGCGGTCACATCTCCGACGCGCTGATGCTCGGGCTCGATCCGGCGCGCCTGCGCGACATGATGGCCGAGTCGCTGGAGGTGATCCTGCGGCTGATGACCGACCCGACCCCGCTCACGCGCGAGACGGACTGGTTCACGCTGCGGGACGCGGTGCTCCAGCTGCGGCCCCGGCAGTGGCCCCACCCGCCGGTCGCCGTCACGAGCCTGGAGAGTCCCGCCGGCATGCGCTTGGCGGGGCGCGTCGGCGCGGGGGTGCTGTCGCTGACGGTCGCCAAGGCGAGCGGCGGCAGCGTCGACCTGCGGCGCCAGTGGGCCCACGCCGAGGAGGCGGCCGCGGAGGCCGCGCGGGCGGTGGACCGGCGGGCGTGGCGCCTGGTCGTCCCGGTGCACGTTGCCGAGACCCGGGCGCAGGCGGTCGCCGACGTGCGCGAGGGCGGCGCGCGGCACCTGCTCGAGTACGTGGAGGCGACGACGGGGCGGCCCTGCCCGGTTCCCGGGCCTCCGGAGCAGGTGGTGGCCCAGATGGCGGAGCGCGGGGCCTGGCTGGTGGGGACGCCCGACGATCTCGTCGACCTCGCGCAGATGCTGCAGGAGGTCTCCGGCGGGTTCGGCGGCCTGCTGCTGTGGGGGCACGAGTGGGCGCCCACCCCCGCCATCCACCGCTCCTACGAGCTCATCGCCCGCTACGCGATGCCCCGCCTGCAGGGTGCCCTGGACGGGCTGGCCTCCTCGAACAGGGTGGCGCGGGCGCGCGCGGGCGAGTTGCACCAGCTGCGCACCCAGGCCACGCAGGCCGCGCTCCGCCGGGCCGGCGCCCCGCCGGGGGAGGGCGCCCCGGGGACCGCCTCAGTGGCGGACTCAGCCTCGACTCGACCCTGAGCGTCAGACGAAGCGCCCGCCCCGTTGCAGCACCTCGATGCGGTAGCCGTCCGGGTCGGTCATGAAGAAGTAGCGGGCCGAGAATTCCCCCCGCTCCAGGGTCTTCAGGGGATCCGGGGCGAGCCCCTCGGCGGTCATCCGGGCGTGCTCGGCGTCAAGGTCGTCGACGCTCACCGCGAGGTGCCCGTAGCCGTCGCCCAGGTCGTACGGGTCCTCGCGGTCGGCGTTCACGGTCAGTTCCAGCTCGAACGGCCCGTCCGGCGTACGCAGGTACAGCAGCCCGAACGTGTCGAACTCCACCCGGTCCACGACCTCCAGCCCGAAGGCCCGCCGGTAGAAGTCGAGCGCCCGGTCCTCGTCCCGCACCCGGATCATGGAATGGATCAGCCTCGCCATCGCCCCCCCTCGGTTCCCGTGGGAGGAGCCTAGGCGCTCAGGCCGGCCGGAACAGGTAGTGCGAGACGATGAACTCCCGGCCGCCGCAGAAGCCCCAGAGCCCCTCGCAGGCCAGGAAGAACAGGCGCCAGCGGCGCATCCGCAGCGCCACCTCGCCCGGCCCGTACGCCGTCCGGAGCACCGCGGCCACCTCGGCACGCCGGGCGTCCAGGTTCTCGAGCCAGGCCCGCGCCGTGCGGGCGTAGTGGGTGCCCGAGACGCGCCAGTGGTCCGCGAGCCGCATGTGCTCGGCCAGCAGGGGCAGCAGGTCGTCCGACGGCATCGTGCCGCCGGTGAAGAAGTGGCGGGCGATCCAGTCGGACCGGCGCCCGGCGTCGAACTCGAAGGCGACGTGCCGGTGGGAGAACACGTGCACGAACAGCAGTCCCTCCGGGCGCAGCCAGTCCGCGATGCGCCCGAGCATGGCCCGCTGGTTGCGCACGTGCTCCAGCATCTCGACGCTCACGATGCGGTCGAACCGCCGGCCGGGGGCGAACGTGTTCGCGTCCGCCGTCACCACCTCGACGTTGCCCAGCCCCCGTGCGGCCGCCGTGGCCTCGATGTGGAGGCGCTGGGAGGTGCTGTTGGAGACGGCGAGGATGCGGGAGCGGGGGTGGCGCGCGGCGAGCCACAGGGTGAGGGAGCCCCAGCCGCACCCCAGGTCCAGGACGTCCTGCCCGTCCTCCAGGCGCGCCCGCCGGGCGTAGGTCTCCAGCATGGCCTCCTCGGCCCCGGCCAGATCGCCCACGCCGGGAGCCCAGAGCGCGCAGGAGTACTTGCGATGGGGCCCCAGCACGAGACCGAAGAAATCGGCGGGCACCTCGTAGTGCTGGGCGTTGGCGGCCTCCGGTGAGAGGGCCACCTGCTGCGCGTCCAGCCGGGCCACGAGATCCCGGAAGCGGTCCGACCAGGCGTCGACCCCCCCGCGCTCCTCCTGGCGCACCCGGGCGCGCACGCGGGCGCGGATGCCGGCGCGCAGCAGAACGTCGGGAAGGGGCACGCGCTCGGCGAGCATCACGGGCAGGGGTTCCATCGGGCCAACGCTAGGGCAGCGACCGGCGCGCCGGAGGTGGGATCCGCCTTGTCGTGCCCGGCGCCGGGCTCCACCCTGCGGCATGGACCCCCTCGCGCAGCTCGCGGCCTGTGGCCTGGCCGTCGGGGTGCTGATGTTCGTCACCTGGGCGGTGAGCGTGCGCCTCCGCGACGCGAGCATCGTCGACCCGGTGTGGGGCCTGGCCTTCGCGGTGGTCGGGCTGTGCGCCGCGCTCGCCGGCGACGGGGACGGCGCCCGGAGGGTCCTGCTGGCGGCGCTGGCCGTCGTGTGGGGGCTGCGCCTGTTCGCGTACCTCGCGCTGCGCCGCCGCGGCGCCGGAGAGGACTTCCGCTATGCGGCGATGCGGGCCCGCAACCCGCGCACCTTCGCGCGGCGCAGCCTCGTGACCGTCTTCGGACTGCAGGCCGCGCTCGTGCTGGTGGTCTCCCTGCCGCTGCAGATGGCCCCGCTGGGGGACGCGCCGCTCGGCGCCCTGGCGGTGGCCGGGGTGGTCGTCTGGGCGGTGGGCCTGCTGTTCGAGGTTGTGGGGGACGCCCAGCTGGCCCGCTTCCGCCGCGATCCCGCCAACCGCGGACGCGTGCTCGACACCGGCCTGTGGCGCTACACCCGCCACCCCAACTACTTCGGGGACTTCCTGGTCTGGTGGGGCCTCTACCTGGTGGCCCTGGAGGCGGGGGGCACGTGGTGGACCCTCGTCGGGCCGCTCGTCATGAGCATCCTGCTCGTCCGCGTCTCGGGCGTCGCCCTGCTGGAGCGCGACATCGCGGCCCGGCGCCCCGGCTACGCCGACTACGTCCGGCGCACCAGCGCCTTCGTGCCGCTGCCACCGCGGCGGCGCGCGGTGGGTTGACGCGCCCGCACGGCGGAGAAAACGCACCGATCGTTCACCCGCCCTCATGCCGGGCATCCCCCTTCCCTCATCCGGCGGACCCAGAGTGCCCCCGCCCGCGGCGCCCGCCGCGGCGGACCGGAGGGGACGTGGGATGAGACGGACACATCGCATCGCCGTGGCGATCGCGGCGCTGGCCCTCGCGGCGCCGATCGGCGCCGCCGCGCTGATGGGCGGGACCGACGGACCCGACGTGCTCACCGGCACGCGTGGACCGGACCTGATCGAGGCGCGGGCGGGCGCCGACGTCGCCGCCGGCGGCCCGGGCGCGGACCTCGTGCGCGGCGCCGACGGTGCCGACGTCCTGATGGGCGGCCGCGGCGCCGATCACCTGCTGGGCGGTGCCGGCGGCGACACGCTGCTGGGCGGCCCCGGCCGGGACCACCTGCTGGGCCAGGGCGGGGACGACGTGCTGCTCGGCGGCGGGCGGGGCGACGTCCTGAGCGGCGGCTCGGGGGACGACCGCCTGATCGGGGGCCACGGCCACGACACGCTGTGGGCGGGCGCGGGCGCCGACGTGCTGCTCGGCGGCACGGGCGCGGACCACCTCAACGCCCGCATGCCGGACGGCGTGCGCGACGTGCTGCGCTGCGGGCCCGGACGCGACGCCGCCGTGCTGCGGCCGGAGGACGTCGCGATCGGCTGCGAGCGCGTGCGGGTGCTGCCCGCGGCGGCGACCTACGCGGACCCCGGCGACGAGGACGCCCTGCCGACGCGGCACGCGCGCGGCGACGCCCGGGGCGGCGACGAGGACCCGGACGAGGTGTAGTCACCACGGCGGCCGCCCCGCGACCCGCCCCGGCGTCCCCGGGGCGGGTCGGATCAGGCGACCGTCAGCGTGAAGGTCATGCTGCCATGGCCGGGCACCGGGCAGAACACCTGGTAGGTGCCCGGGGTCAGGGTGAGCGTCTGCTCGCCCGTCGTGCCCCGCCCGCCCGGCGGCACCACGGCCACGGTGCCGCCGGCGCCGTCCGTGCGGCGGATCGACAGGCCGTGCGTGATCGTGGCGTCGTTCTGGAAGCGGAACCGGACTGGTCCCGCGGGTACGGCCGGCGGGCTCGGGGGCCAGTCGAAGCCGGCGGGGACGCGAACGGAGATCAGGGGTACGTCCGGAACCGTGGTGCCCCCGCCCGGTGCGGTGGTCGTGCCGGGCCCCGGGTCGGTGACCGGCGCCGGCGGCGGCGCGGCCGGCGCGGCCACCGAGGCCGTCGGCACGGTCGTCGTGGCGGGGGGCCGCACCGGCACCCGGACCCGCACGCGCACCACCACGCGCCGGCACACCCGCCGGTGGCGGACGACCCGCCCGTCGCGCCGCACGGCGACGCGGCGGCAGCGCGTGACCACCCGGCGGCGCACCACCACCCGGGTGGCCAGGGCGTGGGCGCCTCCCGGGTGCGCGGCCGCCGCGGCGGCCCCCGGCGGCGCGGGCGCCGGCGCGGAGCGGGGTGAGGCGAGCGCGGTGAGGGCGATCACCAGCGAGACGAGCCCGGCCAGGCCGAGCGCGGCGAGGGCGGCGGGGAGGCGACGCATGCGCCGAGGCTATTCCTGGCCCGGATCCCCCGTCCACTCCCCCGAAGGGGGGATGGCCGCGTGCCCGCCGCCGCCGTCTCCGGCGAGGGCCCGCCGCGCATGGTCCGGCCAGGGCGCGGCGGCGTCGCCGGGCGCGTGCACCGCGACGACCTCGCCCTCGATCGCCACCTCCTGGCCGCGCACGGCCCGCATCGCATACGTCAGGGAGGTGCGCCCGACGGCGGCGACCCGCACCTCCGCCGCCACCGGGTCGCCGAAGAACAGCCGCCGCCGGAACTCGAACAGGGTCCGCACCCGGGGCATCGCCGGGATCAGGGCGGTCAGCCCGAGGCGCCGCAGCAGCTCCGCCTCGGCGGACTCGAACAGCCGCACGGCGAACGTGTTGTGCACGTGCCCCGTCGCGTCGGTGTCCACCCACTCGACGCGGCGGTGAACCGTGATGCGGGCGGGGCCGGCGTCCAGGGGCGAGGGCACCGGCGGAGGCTACCGGCGCGTCGCGGCCCCGCGCGCCGGGAGGGGCGGGGACGCGGCCTGGCAGACTGACGGCATGAGCGAGATCGGCCACACGGCGCTCGGCGCATGGAGCGGCGGGCGGTTCATGCACTACGGCGAGGCCGTGGACGAGGAGCGGCTCGTCGCCCTGCTGCGGCCGGACGTCGCGATCCACACGGTCGTCACCGCGGACGTCTATGGCGAGGGCGCCGCCGACCGGCTCATCGGCCGGGCGCTGGAGGGACTTCCGCGCGACTCCTACGCACTGGTGGCCGCCGTCGGCCACGACTTCACGCTCGGTGCGCGCGAGGGGGCGAAGGGCTTCCCGCGCTTCACGGACCCGCGCCTGCGGGGACCGGACCGCTACGCCGAGTACCTGCGGCGGGCCACCGAGGAGTCGCTCGCGCGCCTGGGGGTGGACCGGCTCGACCTGCTGCTGCTGCACAACCCCGACCGCACCGGGTACGGCTCGGAGCGGGTCTGGCAGGCCCTCGTCGATCTGCGCGACGAGGGGCTCGCGGACATGCTGGGGGTCGCCCCCGGGCCGGCCAACGGGTTCACGCTGGACGTCCTCAGCTGCCTCGAGCGGTTCGGGGAGGTGGTGGACTGGGCGATGCTGATCCTCAACCCCTTCGAGCCCTGGCCGGGGCGCCTGGTGCTGCCCGCCTGTGTGGAGCACGGGGTGAAGGTGCTGGCCCGCGTCGTGGACTACGGCGGCGTCTTCCACGGGGACGTCCCGGACGAGGACCTCCTGGCGCCGCGCGACCACCGCGCCTTCCGCCCCGCGGGGTGGGTGGAGGCGGCCCGCGCGCGCCTGGCCGACGTGCTGCCGATCGCCGAGGCCCACGGCCTCACCCCGCTGCAGCTCGCCTGTCAGTGGACCCTCGCCCAGCCCGCGGTGCGCTCGGTGGTGCCGACGCTGATCCAGGAGCCGGGTCCGGATGCGAAGCCGATCGAGGAGAAGCGCGCCGAGCTGGCGGCGGTGCCCGCGGAGGGCGTGCTCACCACCGACGAGATCGCCCGCATCGACGAGATCGGCGACAACGCGGGCTGCATGACCCTGAAGGGCGGCACGCCCGCGCACCAGGGGCTCGAGCGGGCCGACAGCTGGCCCGTGTCCGACGACCTGCGCCGGGTCGCGCAGCGCTGGGGCATCGACCCCGAGCGCGACCTCGTGCCCACGATGTAGGAGCGGCGGTGTCCGAGGTGGTCGTGGTGGCGGTGGTGCGGGCGCTCCCGGGCAATGAGGAGCGGGTGCTGGAGCTGTACCGGGGGCTGCTGGAGCCGACCCACCTGGAGGACGGCTGTCTGCTGTACGCCCTGCACCGCGACCGCGCCGATCCCGGCCGGCTGGTGTTCGTGGAGCGGTGGGCGAGTGCCGATGCCCTGACGCGGCACGCGTGCAGCGCCCACATCGCCCGGGTCAGCGAGGAGGCGGCGCCGCTGCTGCAGGGGCCGGTCGAGGTGATGGTGCTCGACCCGGTGCCCGGCGGTGACCCGGCGTTCGGGTTGCTGTAGGCCCTCCCCGCCGCGGACGGGTGTGCCGCGGCGGCTCTCTGACGCCCGCGGACGGGTGTGCCGCGGCGGTTCTCCGAGACCGCGGACGGGTGTGCCGCGGCGGTTCACCGAGACCGCGGACGGGTGCGCCGCGGCGGCTCTCTGACGCCCGCGGACGGGCGTGCCGCGGCGGTTCTCCGAGACCCGCGGACGGGTGCGCCGCGGCGGCTCCCTGACGCCCGCGGACGGGCGTGCCGCGGTGGGCTCTCTCGGGTCCGTGATCGGAGGCGCCGGGGCCGGGGCCCCGCCGCGGGCCCGCCCTGCGGTGGCGGGTTGAGCGGAGCCCGCCGCGGGCACCCCGAGGGCACACGAGGCGGGAGGTGCCCATGCGGGTCGTGGTGACGGGTGCGACGGGGAACGTGGGGTCGGCCCTGGTCGACGCCCTGCTGAACGAGGACGCGGTGGAGGAGATCGTCGGCGTCGCGCGGCGGCGCCCCGACCGCTCCCACCCCAAGGTCCGCTGGGTCGCCGCGGACGTGGGCGCCGACGACCTGGAGCCGGTGTTCCGGGGCGCCGCGGCCGTGGTGCACCTCGCCTGGCTCATCCAGCCGTCCCGCCGCCCCGAGGTGCTGCGCCGGGCGAACGTGACGGGGACCGAGCGCGTCGGCCGCGCCGCCGCCGCGGCGGGGGTGCCGGCGCTGATCCACGCCTCGTCGATCGGCGCCTACTCGCCCCGCCCCGGGGTGCAGACCGACGAGCGCTGGCCGACGGGCGGCATCGCCTCGTCCCAGTACTCGCGGGAGAAGGCGGAGACGGAGCGCATCCTCGACCGGCTCGAGGCCGAGCGGCCCGAGATGCGGATCGTGCGGATGCGCCCGGCGCTCACCGGCACCGGCTACGCCGGCGCGGAGCTGCGCCGCCTGTTCCTGGGCCGGCTCTTCCCGCGTGGCCTCGCCTCCGCGCGCCGCATCCCCGTGGTGCCCGAGCTGGGCATTCGCGTGCAGCTCGTGCACACACGCGACGTCGCCGACGCCTACCGCCGGGTGCTGCTGTCCGACCTGGCCGGGCCGCTCAACGTCACCGCCGATCCGCCGGTGGACGCGCGCCTCGTCGCCCGCGTGCTCGACGCGCGGGTGGTGCCCCTGCCCGCCCGCGCCGCTCGGGTACTCGTCGACGCCAGCTGGCGGGCCCACCTGCAGCCGACCCCGGTGGGCTGGTTCGACATGGCCCGCTCGGTGCCCCTGCTGGACGCCACCCGCGCGCGGCGGGAGCTCGGGTGGGAGCCCGCGCACCGGCCCGAGGACGTGCTGCGGGAGGTGCTCGCCGGGGTCCGCGAGGGACGGCATCGCCCGACCCCGCCGCTGCGTGGCGCCGTCGGGGACGAGGCGCTCGCACAGGCCGCGGCGGCGCGGGAGGAGCGGCGGTGACCGACCCCGCCGGCAGGTGGCGGCTGCGGCGCCGGTCGGGCCTGCTGCCGCCGCTGGGGTTCATGCGCAAGCGGATCGCGGGGGACCGGGGCGCCACGCTGCTCGGGCCCCTGCCGCTGCCGTTCCGGGTGGAGCGGCGGGGCGAGCGGGTCGCGCTGCGCTACCGGCCGCCGCTCGTTCCGCTGGTGGACGAGCTGCACCCCGACGGCCCGTCGGCCTACCGCGGCCGCGCGCGGCTCGGCCCCATCCCGCTGGGCCGCTTCGACATGTGGCGCGAGGGCACGCCGCCGCCTCGCTAGGCGCCGCCCGCCTCCGCCCGGCGGCGGCGCAGATGGTCGAGCCGCTCCAGGGAGACACCGATCACGAGGGCGAGCACCACCGACACCCCGAGGGCCACGAGGGTGTTGTCGATGCTGCGCCCGCCGGCGTAGCCCAGGCCGGTCTGCAGCGTGGCCCACAGCGTGACGCCGACCGCCTCGGCCGGGATGAAGCGGCGCAGCGGGAAGGCCAGCGTCCCCGACCCGATCATGATCAGGTTGCGGCCGCCGGGGATGAACTGGGCCGCGGCGATCAGGCCGACGCCCCGGCGGTTCAGCTCGCTCTCGGCCCGCTCCAGCCGGCGCCGGCCCTTCTCCCCCCGGACCCAGCGGTCCACCGCCCGCCGCCCCAGCCCGCGCCCGATGCCGTACCCGATGAGGTCGCCCACGAAGGCGCCGGCCGCGGCCGCCGCCCACACCAGCAGCACGTTGAGGCGGCCGTCGCCGGCGAGCACGGCCGCCGCCACCACGGCGGACTCGCCGGGGACGAGCGGGATGATCGCGTCGCCGGCCACGAGGGCGAACACGATGAGGTAGGTCAGCGGCGAGTCGGTGACCAGGTCCTCGAGGCCGGTGAGCAGTTCGGGCACGACGGCCACGGTACCCCCGGCGGGCGGGGCCGCACGCCACGACCCGCATCCGGCGCGGTTCGACGGCCGGGCGTTTGTCCCCTCACGGGGGTGGTACGCCTCCCGCATGACGACCCAGACGCAGAAGGGGACGGGCGCGCGGCGCCCGGATCCGCCACCGCAGCCCGAGAAGCACGAGCCGGAGGTCCAGGGGACGGCGCGCCTGCGCGACCTCTCCCGGCGCGACCTGAAGGCGGTGGTCGTCCGTTCGGCCAAGGAGCTGATGAAGGACCAGGTGCCCGACCGGGCCGCGGCCCTCGCGTACTACGCGTTCCTGTCGATCCCGGCCGTGCTGCTGCTGGCGCTCGGCATCTTCGGGCTCGTGGCCAGCCCCAACGACGTCACGCGCCTGCTGGACCGCGCCGACGGGGTGCTGCCGCCCGAGGCGATCACGCTGCTCAACGACAGCCTCTCGAACGTCGCCGCCGGCTCGGGCAGCGGCCTGACGCTGCTGCTCATCGGTATCCCGGTCGCGCTGTGGTCGGCCACGGGCGCCATGAACGCCCTGATGCGGGCGCTCAACATCGTCTACGACCGCGAGGAGCGCCGGGGCTTCGTCAAGCAGCGGCTGACCGCGCTGGCGATGCTCGCGTGGACGTTCTTCGCCGTGCTCCTGGTCGTCGGCCTGCTGATCCTGGGCCCGGTCATCTCGCGCTGGATCGGTTCGGCGGTCGGCGCCGAGGGGCTGGTCTCGGTGCTGTGGTGGACGGTGCAGTGGCCGATCCTGGTCGGCGGACTGCTGCTGTCGTTCGCAGGGATCCTGTTCCTGGGGCCGGACGTGGAGCACCCGCGCTGGAGGGTGCTCACTGTGGGCGCGATCGTGTCGACGGTCCTCTGGGTGCTGATCTCGGCCGGCTTCGCCTTCTACGCGTCGAACTTCGGCTCGTACAACGCGACCTGGGGTTCGCTGTCGGTGGTGGTGGTCACGCTGACCTGGCTCTGGTTGTCGGGCCTCGCCTTCCTGCTGGGGGCCGAGGTGGACTCGGAGCTGGAGCGCAGCCGTGAGCTGCGCGAGGGCCAGCCCGCGGAGGACGCCATCGTGGCGCCCCACAAGGGCGAGCCGTCGGAGGCGCGCGGGCGCGAGTAGGGTCGCGGCCATCGACGACGTCACCCGGCGCACCCATCTCGCCAACGAGCGCACGTACCTGGCGTGGTGGCGCACCGGCGTCACCGCGCTCGCGCTCGCCGTCGGGCTGGGGCGCGTGGTGCCGGGCATCACCGACGACGCGCGGCTGCCCTACGCGATCCTCGGCGCGCTGTGGGGACTGCTCGCGGTGGCGATGACGGTCCACGGCGAGCTGCGGCTGCGCGCGGTGCGCCGCGCGCTCGACGAGGGCGCCTTCCACCACCCCTCCGGGCGCGCGACCGCCTCGTTCACGGGCGCGGCGGCCGTGCTCGGGCTCGCGACGGTCGCGCTGGTGGTCGCCGCGCCGTAGGCCGCCCAAGCCGGCCGGCGCGCCGGCTCGCCTAGGTCGTCCGCGCCCCGCCCCGGTCCGTGAACCGCGGCGCCAGGTACTGCACGACCAGCGTCGCGAGCCACACGATCACGGTCGCCAGCACCCACGTGAGCAGGCCCTCGATCTGCAGCGAGTCGGAGACGACGTCCGTGACCACCAGCGCCACGAAGGTGGCGATGAGTCCGGCCACCGAGGCCAGGGCCGGCGCGTTCTCGCGGACCACCGACGAGACCAGCGGCGTCACGAGCAGGCTGATGAGGGAGAACACCACGACCAGCAGGGGGAACCAGATCTCCCGGACGCTGACGCGGTCGAGCAGGGCCGCCGCGGCGATCAGGGCCACGGCGTTCGCCACCAGGGCGACGACGATGCGGGTGCCGAGAGTGCGCACGACGTTCCTCCTGCGCGGGGGTGTGAGACGAGATTAGCGCCCGCGGGCGGTGGTGCCGCCCGCTCGTTGCCCTCATCCTCCGCGACTTGACAGCGATCGGGGAGGTTGGGGAGTCTCGGGCAACGGCCGCACGCACGCCGCTGCGATCCGAGAGGCACCGATGCCCTCGCCGGCACCCGAACCACCCCGTCCCCCGCGCCCCGTGATCGCGGTCGTCACCGCGGATCCGGCCGACCGCGCCCGGGTGGAGGGGGAGCTGCGGCGGCGGGTGGGCGCCGACTACGAGATCGTCGTCCGCGAGGACGCCGCCGCCGGCCGCGCCGCGCTCGCCGCCCTCGCCGAGCAGGGGCGCGAGGTCGCGATCGTGTTGGCGGCGCACCGCCTGCCCGACGCGGCGGGCGCGGACCTGCTGGGCGACGCGGCCGCGTGGTACCCCCAGGCCCGCCGTGGCCTGCTCGTGACCTTCGGTGCGTGGGGCGACCCGGAGGTGAGCGCGGCGATCCTGGCCGGGATCGGCGCCGGCCGGTTCGATTACTACGTCCTCACGCCCTGGCGCACGCCCGACGAGCTGTTCAACCGCACGATCGCCGAGTTCCTGCACGACTGGTCGAGGTCCCGGCGCGGCGACGACCGCGAGGTGACGATCGTGGGCCCGGGGTGGTCGGCGCGCGGCCACGCCCTGCGCGACATGCTCACGCGCAGTGGCATCCCGCACCGGTTCCTCACGCGGGACGACCCGGCCGCCGCGCCCGTGCTGGCGGCGCGCGGCGCCCCCGCGGGCGAGCTGGTGGTCCGCTTCCAGCCGTCGGGCGCGGTCCTGGTGGACCCCACGCCCACCGAGGTCGCCCGTGCCTTCGGCCTGGTCACCGAGATCGATCGCCACGACTGGGACGTGGTCATCGTGGGCGCCGGCCCCGCCGGCCTGGCGGCCGCCGTGTACGGGGCCTCCGAGGGGATGCGCACGCTGGTGGTGGAGCGCCAGGCGATCGGCGGGCAGGCGGGCAGCAGCTCGATGATCCGTAACTACCTCGGCTTCGCGCGCGGCATCGGCGGAGCCGAGCTCACCCAGCGCGCCTACCAGCAGGCATGGGTCTTCGGCGCCACGTTCCTGATGACGCACGAGGTGGTCGGGCTGGTGCCGGAGCCGGACCGGCACCGGCTGGTGCTCGCCGGCGGGCAGGAGGTGCGGGCGCCGACGGTGATCCTCGCCGTCGGCGTGAGCTACCGCATGCTCGGGATCCCCGAGCTCGACGCCCTCACGGGGGCCGGCGTCTTCTACGGCGCATCCGCGAGCGAGGCCGCGGCGCTCGTGGGGCAGGACGTGTACGTGGTGGGCGGCGGCAACTCGGCCGGGCAGGCCGCCGTGCACCTGGCGCGCTACGCCCGCTCGGTGACCATCACCGTCCGCTCCGCGACGCTCGCGGACAGCATGTCGCGCTACCTCATCGACCAGATCGCCGCGACCCCCGCCATCCACGTCCGGTATCGCCACCGCATCGTGGGCGGGGGCGCGGAGGG
>DATMJR010000178.1:0-4986 GCA_035553775.1 Miltoncostaeaceae bacterium
CCGCCCGGCCCGGCGCGTGCCCGGGCGGGGACGAGGGAGGACGCATGGGCGGGGACGCGGCGGGCGGACCGGGCGTGGGCGACGCGGCGCCCGACTTCACCCTCACGAGCCACCACGAGACGCCGGTGACGCTGTCGGCGCTGCGGGGGCGGCCGGTGGTGCTGAACTTCTTCCCGCTCGCCTTCAGCGAGTGGTGCACCGCCCAGTTCACGGCGCTCGCCGAGGGCGCCTACGCGGGGACCGACGCCCACGTGCTGGCCGTGTCCGTCGACCACGCGAACAGCCTCGCCGCGTTCGCCCGCGCGACCGGGGCCGAGGACGTGACGTTCCTCTCCGACTTCCTGCCGCGCGGCGAGGTCTGCCGCCGCTACGGGGTGTTCGTCCCCGAGCGCGGGCACGCGGGGCGGGCGACCTTCGTGATCGACGCCGCGGGGACCGTGCGGCACGCGGACCGCCGCCCCACCCCCCTCACGATCCCGGACCCGGCGGCCGCCCGCGCGGTGCTGGCCGCCTGCGCCCGGTAGCGGGGCTCAGGCGCGGGCGGCCAGCTGACCGCAGGCCGCGTCCACGTCCGCGCCGCGCGACCGGCGCACGGAGGCCTCCAGGCCGGCGCGCCGCAGCGCGTCCACGAACGCCTCCCGGCGCGGCGGCGAGCTCGCCGCATAGCCGGACGCCGTGGGGTTGTACTCGATGAGGTTGACGTGGAAGCGGCCGTCGCGGAGCAGGCCGGCCAGCCGCCGCGCGTCCGCCGGGGCGTCGTTGACGCCCTCGAGCAGCAGGTACTCCACGAAGACGCGGCGACCGGTGCGGTCGCAGTAGCGGCGGCATGCGGCGAGCACGTTCGCGATCGACCAGCGGTTGTTGATCGGCATCAGCCGCGACCGCGTCGCGTCGTCCGCGGCGTGCAGGGACAGCGCCAGGCGCACCGGCAGCGGGTGCTCGGCCAGCCGGGCGATGCCCGGCACCCACCCGGCGGTGGAGATCGCGATCGCCCGCGCCGAGATCCCGAGTCCCTGCGGCCGGTTCATCTCCGCGCACGCCCCGAGCACGGCGTCGAGGTTCTGCATCGGCTCGCCCATACCCATGAAGACGACGTTCGAGAGGCGCGCGCCCTGCCGCTCGGCCTCCGCCCGCGCGATCAGGGCCTGCTCGGCGATCTCCCATGCCGTGAGGTCGCGCCCGGCACCCATCGCGCCGGTCGCGCAGAAGCGGCAGCCGAGGGCGCAGCCCGCCTGACTCGAGACGCAGACGGTGCGGCGGCCGCGCGCGTGCGCGATCAGCACCGCCTCCACCACGCGGCCGTCCGGCAGCGCGAGCCGCCACTTGACCGTGCCGTCGCGCGAGGTGCTGGTGGACTCGGGTCGCACGCTCCACAGGGGCCCGTGCTCGGCCAGGCGGGCGCGCAGCGCGCGCGGCAGGGTCGTCACGTCGTCCCACGTCGCCGCGCCGGCGCCCTGCGCCTGCACGATCTGCCCCATGCGGAACGCCGGCTGCCCCCACGACTCCAGCAGCCCGGCCACCGTCTCCCGATCCACGAAAAGGCCTCCGTCGCCCGCCGGCCGTGGGCCGAGGGTAGCGGGAGCCGCGCGGCCCCCGCACCGGCGCTACACGCCCGGGCCCGCGATCGCGACGGCCGGATCCGGCTCCCGGTGCGGGATGACCTGACGGAAGGCGCGCGCCCCGACGGTGACGACGAACAGCGCGATGGCGAGGGCGAGCACCGAGAAGGCGCCGAGTGCGGCCGTGACCCCGACGGCCCCCGACAGGTAGCCCAGCCCGATGGTGGGCAGGGTCCCCGCGTAGGCGCACATGTAGAGCGCCGACATCAGCTTGCCGCGCTCGGAGATGGGCACGGAGACGCCGCAGATGGCGGTGCCCCCCTTCAGGATCAGGCCGTTCAGGAACCCGATCACCGCCGCGGCGACCACCACGACCAGCGCGCTGTCGAGGCCGGCGGCCGACACCACCAGCAGGGATCCGACGGCGCCACCGAGCACCCCGGCCACGACCGACGCGCGCGGCGGCACCCGCCGGGCCACCACGGGCGTCAGCCCGCCGGTGCCGAGGATGAGGAAGCCCACCAGCCCGATGAGGGCGAGGTTCTGCACGTCCAGCACCCGGACCATGTAGAGCGGCACCACCGACAGCAGGGTCGCGTCGAGGTACCCCACCATGAACGCCGCGGGCGCCAGGAACAGCGCGAAGCCGGCGAACTGGCCCGGCGGCACCCCCACCCCGATGCGGCCGCGGCGTGCGTTCAGGGGCGCGGGCGGAGGGGGCGTCGCGGCCCGCCGCCCCACCGTCTCCGGCGTGAAGGCGATCGCGGCGAAGGCGACGATCATCAGCGCCAGATGCACCTGGAACGGCGCGTGCAGCGGGTTGCCGGCGTACTCGGCGATCAGCCCGGCCATGCCGGGGCCGAGGCCGAACCCCAGCCGGAACACCAGGCCCGCGATCACCGAGGCCGTGGCGCGGGAGGAGGCGCGGGCGTGGTCGACGATCAGCGCGGTCCCCACCCCGAGGAACCCGCCGATGGCGAGCCCCTGGAACACGCGGCCCAGGAACAGCAGGGGCACGGCCTCCGCCCACGCCAACAGCAGCGAGGCGAGGCTGATGCTGACCATCGCCGGCAGCATCACCGCCTTGCGCCCGAACCGGTCGCTGAGGTTGCCCGACAGCAGCATGGTCGGGACGACCGTGGCGGTGTAGGTCGCGAACAGCAGCGTCACCTGCCCGTCCGACAGGTCGAAGCGGTCCTGGTACAGCGGCAGCAGCGGCGTGACGATGCTCGTGCCCATCGTGAAGATGAGCAGGGTCAGGCAGGCGAGCCAGGAGGCGCGCGTCACGGCACCGGCCTCCCCGCCGCGGCGACGGCCCCGGCGGCCCGCCGCGAGGGCTGCCGCGGCATGCGGGCGGCCGTCAGCGCCGCCAGCGCCAGGAAGCCCGCACCCAGCAGCGCCGCGGCGCGGAAGCCGCCGGCGACCGCCGCGTCCGCCGCGTCGGCCGGGTCCCCGGGGATCGACGCGGCGAGCGCCGCGCCGAGGGCGGCCACCCCGACGCCGGCGCCCGTGTAGCGGCAGATGTTGGGCAGCGACGCCGCGACGCCCAGCCGGGCGGGCGGCACCTCGGACAGGGCCGTGGTCGTGATCGGCGCACTGCTCGCGGCGAGTCCCACGCCCAGCGCGAGCATGCCCGGCAGGGTGAGCGCGTAGCTCTGGTGCTGCGCCACGACGGCCATCCACAGCGTCCCCGCGGCGCCGAGCGCCAGGCCGGAGGCGGCGACGACGTGCGAGGGCACGTGCCCGAGCGCCACCAGACGCCCCGACAGCGGCGCGGCGACCACGAAGCACAGGGCGACGGGACTGATCGCCAGGCCGAGGCCCACGGGCGACAGGTCCTCGGCGGCGGTGAGGAAGAAGGGCAGCATCACCAGCATGCCGAACAGCGCGGCGGCCGACAGGCCGCCGGCGAGGTTCGCCGTCCGCAGGGAGCGCACCCGGAACAGCGCCAGGTCCATCATGGGCTCCGCGGCCCGCCGCTCGTGGACGACGAAGGCGAGGGCGCCGACGGCGCCCGCCAGCCCCGCCGCCAGCGTCGGGGCCGCGGTCCACCCCCAGGCGCCGCCCCGGGACAGCGCCAGCAGGACGCCCACCAGGGCGACGGCCGCGAGCGCCGCCCCCGGGACGTCGAACGACCGGTGGCGGCCCGGGGCGCGCCGCTCGTCGAGCACGAGCGCGGCGCCGGCCAGCAGGGCGGCGCCGATCACGGGGGAGAACCAGAAGACGCTCCGCCATCCCGCCGCCTCCACCAGGACCCCGGCGATGTTGAGCGACAGCACCGGCGCCAGCCCCAGGACGCCGCCGAGCAGCCCCATGGCCGCCGCCCGCTCCTCGGGCGCGAACAGCTCGGTCGCGTACGCGAAGGCCGTGGGGGCGAGGGCGCTCGCCCCGACCCCCTGCAGCACGCGGAACGCGATCAGCGAGTGCGCGTCCCACGAGAGCGCGCACCCCACGGAGGCGGCCGACACGACCAGCACGCCCGCGACGAACACGCGGCGGCGGCCGAACAGGTCGCCCGCCCGGCCCGCCGTGGGCAGCATCGTCGCCTGGGTGACCAGGAAACCGCTCACCACCCATCCTGCGAACGCGACGTCGACGCCGAGGTCGGCCGCCATGTCGGGCAGCGCGATGTTGACGATGCTGACGTTGACGACCGAGAGCATCATGCCGCAGGCGACCACGAGCAGCGCCATCCAGCGCCACCGCGGGCGGGCCCGCAGGGAGGCGCGTGTGCCCTCCAGCCGCGTGCGCGCCTCCCGGACCACCGCCCGAGACTAGCCCGGGCCGCCGGGGGGGCCAGGGGCACTATCCTCGGTGCATGGGCGACCGGCTGTGGGAGTACGCGCGCGTGGCGCGGGTGTGGGCATGGGTGCTGGTGGGCGTCGGGCTGGGCATGCTCGCGCTGGGCGCCCTGGTGGAGGCGGGCGACCCCGAGGACGGCCTGGAGGGCCGGTGGGTGCTCGTCGCGCTGGCGGCCTTCGCGTCGGCCGTGGTGGTGTTCGTGCCGCTGCTGCGCATGTGGATGCGCCCCGCCGCCGTGCCCAGCGGCCGCCTGCCGGACGCCGCCCGCGACACGCGGGCGCCGCGCCTGCTGGAGGCGGGGCCGGGCGACTGGCGGGTGTGGGCGGTCCTGGTCGCGCTCGGCACGTTCGTGGTGAGCGCGATGATGATGGGGTTCCTGGTCGGGATCCTCGGCGGCGGCGGCATGGCCGAGGGGGTCGTGGCCGGGATCCTGGTCGCGTGGGGACTCGTCACGCTGGAGGACGTGCGCGAGGTGGGGCGGCGCCAGGAGGAGGAGGGCCGCGTCTACTACGCCGCGTGCCGGCGGCCCGTGGCCGTGGGCGGACGGCTCGTGTGGCGCGTCGCCGGGGCGGCGGAGCCCGAGGAGCCCGCCGCGCCGCGCGGCGGGGCCCGGCGCGGGCGGGGG
>DATMJR010000179.1:0-16045 GCA_035553775.1 Miltoncostaeaceae bacterium
GCGAGGGGTGCGTGGTAGGCTCGTCAGGGTCGGGACGCGGCGGACGAAGGGGACCTGTGCCCACCTACATCCTGCTCAGCACGCTCAGCCCCCACGGGGTGGGGACCCTGCGGGCCAACCCGCAGCGGCTGCGCGAGGTCAACGCGGAGATCGAGCAGATGGGCGCCCGGGTCATCGACCAGTGGGCCGTCCTGGGCCCGTACGACTTCGTGAACATCGTCGAGGCGCCGGACGAGAAGGTCATCGCCCGTGTGTCGATGGAGCTCGGGGCGCGCGGAACCCTCCACATCCAGACGCTCACGGCGATCCCCGTCGACGAGTTCCTGTCACTGCTGACGTGACGCCTCCGGGCCCGGGTCGCCCCCTCCGCAACGGCCTGCTGCTGGTGGGCGGGGTGGTCGGGCTGCTCGCGCCGCCGGTCGCCCGCCGCCTGCACCGCCGCTTGCGCGGCGGAGTGCGGCCGGACGGGGACCCCGTGGCGCCCTTCTGCGCGGCGCCCTGCTACGGGCGGCGTCCCGAGACCGCTGCGCCGCCGGCGGCCGAGCGCACGCGGGCGGCCCCGTGACCCCCTGGCGGGCGGAGGTGCTGGTCCCCGCCCACCGCATCGTGTTCGCCCTCCGGGGCGACGACCTCGTCACCCTCGGGGCCGGTGACCCCACCGCCACCTTCCGTGCGTACCGGCGGATGCCGGACGCCGTGCACGGGATGATCGCCTGGCCCAACACGGTGCTGCTGCGGGGGCCGGAGACGGTCGTGGTCGATCCCGGCTACCAGACCCAGGGGGACATGCTCGTCGGGGCGCTCGCCGTCCGCGGCCTCTCGCCGGACGACGTCGGCAGGGTGGTGCTCACCCACATGCACTCGGACCACGTCTCGGCCCTGCCGCAGCTGGGCCCCCTGCGCCTGCACGTGCACCGGGAGGAGCTGGAGACGCCCTACGGGCGCCGGCAGCGGGGGCTGCTGGACCAGGCCGAGGTCGTGTCCCTGGAGGGGGAGGGCGGCGAGATCCTGCCGGGCCTCGCCTGGATCCACACGCCCGGCCACGCCCCGGGGCACATCGCCGTGGTGGCCGAGTGCGCCGGGGGCCGCGTCGTCATCGCCGGCGACACCATGGGGCCCGATCCGGCCTGGTTCGCGCGGCGCGACCCGCCGGCCGATCTGCCGGAGCGCGAGGCGATCCTGGCCGCGTTCGCGCGCATCGCGGCCCTCGACCCGGCTCGCATCATCCCCGGCCACTACGCGCCGATAGACCTGTAGAGGCGCCGCGCCCGCGGCGCACCCCCAAGGAGACCCCGTGGACCTCTCGTCCGTCACCCCGCAGCAGAAGATGCTCGTCGCCGCGGGCGCCAACGTGATCTTCGTCCTCTGCCTGTTCCTGGACTGGTACGGAACGGCGGGGTTCGGCGCGTCGGGTTTCGACGTCGTGCCCTCCGCCTGGATCTTCCTGATCATGGCCCTCGCCGCCGCGGCCCTGCTGGCGGCCGAGGCGTTCGACGTCGAGACGCCCGTCCGGGTCCCGCCGTTCGTGACGGCCTTCTACCTCAGCTCGGTCCCGTTCTGGGTGACGCTCGCCTTCCTGCTGGAGGGCGGCGGCGGCCGTGAGATCGGCCTGTTCCTGGCCTTCCTGTTCTCGGCCGTCGCGACCGTGGTCGCGGGGCTTCTCGCACGCGAGCGCTCCCGGTAGCCTCGGCATCCGGTCACCGCGCTGACGGAGGACGCGATGGGTCTCATGGACAGGGCGAAGGACGCCGCGAAGGTGGCGGCGGAGCGGGCGCAGAAGGGCCTCGACGAGGCCAAGGACGCCGGGCAGAAGGTGACGCTCAAGCGGCGCCTCACCGCGCTGTCGGCCGAGCTGGGCGACACCGTCTACCGCCAGCGCGAGGGTGAGGCGGGCCTCGATCCGGAGATCGACCGCCTGGTGGGCGAGATGCGCGCGGTGCGGGCGGAGATCGAGGCGCTCCAGGAGGACTGAGCCGGCGGGGCGGCGCGCGGCCCCGCCGCCGCGCGCCCGCTAGCCTCGCCGGGATGACAGGGGTCCTCGCCGTGGTGTGCGTCGCCGCCCTCGCCGCGGCGGGCCTGGCGATCCTGGGCCTGCTGCGCGCGCGGCGCGAGAACGCGCGCCTGCGCGCGGGCCGGGACGCGGCCGACGCGCACGACGCCGCGACGCACGGCGCCGGCGACACGGTGTTCGAGCACCTGCCCCTGGCCGCCATCCGGGTGGACGACGCCAACCGGATCCGCGAGGCGAACCGCCGGGCGCGCCTGCTGTTCGGTCATCTGCGGCCCGGGGCGAGCGTGCTGGAGTCGTTCGGGGAGCACCGGTTCGCGGAGCGGGTCGCCGGATCGCTCTCCAGCGGGGAGGCGGACACCTTCGAGGTGCGCCTGTTCGCGGACGGCCGGCGGACCTACCGGGTGACGGTGGAGCCGGTCGCCGCGGAGTCCGGCGGCGGCGCGGCCGTCTTCATGTACGACCTGACGGAGGCCGTCGCGTACCAGGAGCTGCGGTCCCAGTTCGTCGCCAACGTCTCGCACGAGCTGCGCACGCCGCTCACCGGTCTGCGCGGCCTGATCGAGGCGCTGGCGGACCCGGACATGGACCCGGAGACGCACGCCCGGTTCACGGGCCGGGCGGCGGCCGAGATCCTGCGCCTGGAGGCGCTGATCTCGGACATCCTGTTCCTGTCCGAGCTCGAGGCCACGCAGGGACTGCCCTCGGGAGCCCGCAGCGACCTGGCCCGCGCGGCGGCCGCGGCCGTGGAGACGCTGCAGGAGGAGGCCGCCGCCCACCGGGTCACGCTGGAGAGCGCCCTCGTCGCACCCGTCTGGACGCCGCTGACCGAGCGCATGGCCATCACGGTCGTGCGCAACCTCCTCGAGAACGCGGTCAAGTACGCGGGACCCGGCGCGCGCGCCCGCGTCGCCGTGGACGCCCCCGACGACGACCCCGCCGGAGGCCCCGGCTGGGTGGTGCTGACGGTCGCGGACGACGGCGCCGGCATCGCCGAGCGCCACCTGCCGCACGTCTTCGAGCGCTTCTACCGGGCGGATCCGTCCCGCAGCAAGCGCCTCGGCGGCACCGGCCTGGGACTGTCGATCGTCAAGCACATCGCCGAGCGCTTCGGCGGCGCAGCCACCGCGGAGTCCCGCGAGGGCTTCGGCACGACCGTCCGGGTCCGGCTCCCCGCCGCGCCCGCGGAACCGCCGCCGCGACCGGGCGGGTGACGGTCCGCCGGGGGGCCCGCTAGACTCGCCGCCGCCCTGTCCCCGCCCGTGCGTCCGCGCCGCGGCGCCGCCCTGCGCGGCCCCCGTGCGCGGCGGCCGCCGGGCCCGCGCCGAGGGGCGCCGACACCGGGAGCGACGTTTGAGCGTACCCCTGATGGACATCGGGGCCCAGTACGGCCCCCTGCGCGCGGAGATCGACGCCGCGATCGCGGAGGTGCTCGACGGCGGGCGCTTCATCCTCGGTCCCAACGTCGCCGCGCTCGAGCGCGAGATCGGCGAGGAGCTCGGGCGGCACTGCGTGGGCGTGGCCAACGGCACCGACGCCCTCGTGATCGCCCTGAACGCCCTCGACGTGGGGCCGGGCGATGAGGTCATCACCACGCCGTACACCTTCTTCGCGACGGCGGAGGCCATCGCCCGCCTGGGTGCCACGCCCGTGTTCTGCGACATCGACCCGGTCGACCTGTGCCTCGACCCCGCGCGCGTCGAGGAGCGCATCACCCCGCGCACCAAGGCGCTGCTGCCCGTGCACATCTTCGGCCACCCGGCCGACATGGCACCGCTCCGCGAGGTGGCCGCCCGGCACGGGCTGCCCGTGGTGGAGGACGCGGCGCAGGCCTACGGGGCGGCCGACGGCGGCACGCCCGTGGGTGCCCTCGGCGACATCGCCACCTTCAGCTTCTTCCCCACCAAGAACCTGCCCGGGATCGGCGACGGGGGCCTGGTGGTGTGCCGCGACCCGGAGACGGCCGAGCGCGTCCGGCGCCTGCGCTTCCACGGGTCCAAGGACAAGGTCGTCTTCGACGAGGTGGGCTACAACTCGCGCCTCGACGAGCTGCAGGCCGCCGTCATCCGCGTCTTCCTGCGTCACGTGCACGCCTGGAACGACGGGCGCCGGCGCGCCGCGGCGCGGTACGCGGCGGCGGGCCTGGCCGAGTCCATGGCGCCGCCCGCCGAGCGGGAGGGCGCGCGTCACGTGTACCACCTGTACATGGCGCGGCACCCGGAGCGGGACGCGATCCGGCGGGCGCTGGGCGAGGCCGGCGTGGCGTCGGCCGTCTACTACGGCATCCCGATGCACCTGCAGCCCGTGTTCGCCGCCCTCGGGTACTCCGAGGGCGATCTGCCGGTGGCCGAGGAGTGCGCGCGCACGGCGCTCGCCCTGCCGATGCACCCGTTCCTGGACGACGCGCAGGTGACGCGCGTGGTGGAGGCGGTCGCGGAGGCCGTGGAGGGGGCGCCCGCGGCGGCCCCGGCGGTGCCGCCGCGGGCGTGAGCGTGGCGCCGGCACCCGGCGCCTCGCGGCGGCCCGGCGACGGGCGCGCGCTGCGGATCTGGGTCGACCTCACCAACTCGCCGCACGTGGTGATCTTCCGGCCGCTGATCGCGCGCCTGCGGGCGCGCGGGCACGAGGTCACGGTGACGGCGC
The DNA here is from genome assembly GCA_035553775.1 of Miltoncostaeaceae bacterium. Lineage (GTDB taxonomy): Bacteria > Actinomycetota > Thermoleophilia > Miltoncostaeales > Miltoncostaeaceae > DATMJR01. The sequence continues at coordinate 4,652 of DATMJR010000179.1, forward strand.
GGGACTTCGCCCAGACGCTCGGCCTACTCGAGCGATACGGCATCGCGCACCGCGTGGTGGGGGCCCACGGCGGCGCGGGCCGCGGCGACAAGGCGCGCGCCATGGCCGCGCGCAGCGCACAGCTGACCCGCCTCGCCCGGCGCGCACGGTTCGACCTGGCCGTGGCGCACGGCAGCACCGACCAGCCCGTCGCCGCCGCCCTGTCGGGGACGCCCCAGGTGACGATGTTCGACTACGAGTACGCAGCGGCCATGCACCACCTCAACGGGCGGCTCGCCACGCGCGTGCTGGTGCCGGCGGCCATCCCCGAGCACGTCCTGTGGCGCTACGGCATCCGCTCCCCGAAGCTCGTCCGCTACCGGGGGCTGAAGGAGGAGTACTACCTCGCCGACCACCGGCGCGACGACGGGGTCCTCGGCGAGCTGGGCCTCGACCCGGCGTCCGTGATCGCGGTGCTGCGCCCGCCGCCCGAGGTGACGCTGTACCATCGCGGCCTGACCAACGAGCTGTTCGCGGCCACGCTCGCACGTCTGCTGGAGACCCCCGGGGTCCAGACCGTGGTGCTGCCGCGCACCGAGGATCAGCGCCGTCAGCTCGCGGGAGGTAGCGCGATCGTCCCTGCACGACCCGTCGATGGACCAAGCCTCGTCGCCTGCGCCGACGTCGTCGTCAGCGCGGGCGGCACCATGAACCGGGAGGCCGCCGCGCTCGGCGTGCCCGCCTGGAGCCCGTTCGCGGGCCGGCTGGGCGCCGTCGACCGGGCGCTGATCGCCGAGGGCCGCCTGAACCGGCTCCGCCATCCGGGGGACGTGCCACTGCGCAAGCGCGACCGGGCGGCGCAGCCGCCGCGGCGCGACCCCGAGGAGCTCATCGACCTCATCCTGGACCCCGTGGAGCCCGCATGAACGACGCGCCCCGCGCCCGCCTGCTGTGGACCGCGCGCGCCCTCGCCCACCGCATCGGCCAGGCGGCGGCCGACGCCGCGCTGGTCGCGCTCGCGTACTGGCTGGCGTATCAGCTGCGCTTCGACGGCGAGCCGCCGCGCCGGTTCGACCGGGTCTTCGAGGAGACGGTCGTGCTGGTGGTCGCGCTCACGATGCTGGTGTTCGTGGGGGCGCGCTTCTACACCAAGTGGTGGCGCTTCACGAGCGTCCGCGACCTGCAGACGATCGTCGGTGCGTGCGCCCTGGGCGGGCTGCTCGTGGTGACGGTGCTCACGCTGTGGGACCCGCCCGATCTGCCGGCCGTGCCCCGCGGGGTGCTCGTGGCCCACGTGCTGCTCACGATCCTGCTGATCGGCGGGGCCCGCTTCCTGGTGCGCAGCGTCATGGAGCGCCCGCCCCGGTCGGAGCTGGTCACCCGTGGCCGCGAGGTCCTGGTGGTGGGCGCCGGCGACGCCGGGAACACGCTCATCAAGGAGATGAAGCGCAACCGCGCCCTCGGCTACACCCCGGTCGCGCTGCTGGACGACGACCCGCGCAAGCGCGGCATGCGCGTCGTCGGCGTGCGCGTCCGCGGCGGGCGCGCCGAGCTCCCCCACCTGCTGCGCGAGCTCGAGGTGGACGAGGTCATCATCGCGATGCCCTCCGCCCCGGGCGCCGTGCGCCAGGAGATCGTCACCGCGTGCCGCGACGCCGGGGTTCCCTGCAAGACGCTGCCCAGCCTGCCCGAGCTGATCTCGGGCGAGGTCACCGTCCGGCGGCTGCGCGAGGTGCGCGTGGAGGACGTGCTGGGCCGGGCCCCCGTCGAGATCGACCTCGCGAAGGTCGCCCGCTACCTCAACGGCCGCACGGTGATGGTGACCGGCGCGGGCGGCTCCATCGGCAGCGAGCTGTGCCGCCAGGTGGCCGCGCTCGGCGCCCGCCGGCTGGTGCTGGTCGACCACGGCGAGAACAACCTCTTCGAGATCGACCTGGAGCTGCGCGAGCGGGGGTGGTCGGGGCTGGTCCCCGTGATCGCCGACTGCAAGGACGAGGTCGCGATGGACCGCGCGTTCTCCGACCACCGCCCGCACATCGTCTTCCACGCCGCGGCGTACAAGCACGTGCCGATGATGGAGCTCAACCCCCTCCAGGCGGTCGCCAACAACGCGCTCGCCACCCACCTCCTGGCCGACCTGTCCGAGCGGCACGGCGTGGAGCGCTTCTGCCTGATCTCCACCGACAAGGCCGTCGAGCCCAAGACCGTCATGGGCGCCACCAAGGCGCTCGCCGAGCGGGTGATCGAGTCGCGTTCGGGGTCCTCGCGCACCCGCTTCGCCGCGGTGCGGTTCGGCAACGTGCTGGGCAGCTCCGGGTCGGTGCTGCCCATCTTCCGGCGTCAGATCGCCCAGGGCGGGCCGGTCACGGTGACCCACCCCGACATGACCCGCTACTTCATGACGATCCCGGAGGCGGTGCAGCTCGTCATCGAGGCGACCGGCATCGCCGAGGGAGGCAACATCTTCGTGCTCGACATGGGCGAGCCGGTCCGCATCCTGGACCTCGCGCACCGCATGATCGAGCTGTCGGGGCACGAGCCGGGTCGCGACATGCAGATCGAGATCGTCGGGATCCGCCCCGGCGAGAAGCTCCACGAGGAGCTGTTCAACGTGGACGAGGAGGTTCGTCCCACCCGTTACGGGAAGATCCTCCGCGCCACCCGCACGCCCCTCGACGAGGGGCGACTGGTCACGGGCCTCACCGAGTTGCGCCGCCGCGTGGCGGGGCGCACGGAGGACGGCCTGGACCAGGCCCTGTGGTCCACGCTCGGCCTCGGTAGGGACTGGGGCGCCGCGGGCGAATCCGCAGGGGTGACCGCCGTCGTCAACGAGGGGAACGGCACCCGATGAGCACCTCCATCGTCCAGGACCTCACCGTCACCCTCCCGCCGGGTGCGGTACCGGTGCGCGCCAACGGCCTGCTCGCCGGGGTGCGACGCCCCTGCCGGGAGCACGAGCGGGACTGCCCGTGCGTGGCGCGCACCGGCGACGGGCGCCTCGTGTTCCGCTGCGACGCCGGTGGGCACCACTTCAGCGTCCGCTGACCGGGCCGGGCGCGGCGGGCCCGTGCACCCGGACGCCCCCACGGAGGCCCGGGCCCGGCTCGCCGCCGCCCTGGAGACGGCGGTCGCCCCCCTCGAGGGGGCGGCCGAGGCGGTCGTGGTCGCCGACGGGGGGAGCCTCGAGATCCTCGCCGCCAATCGCGCCGCGCGCGACCTGCTCGACGGCCGCGTCGCGCTGGGGCGTCCGCTGGAGTGGCTCTTCCCCGACGTGGACGGAGGCGACCTGCGGGCGCGGGTGGCGACCCTCGTGCGCACCGGCGGGCGGTCGATGGGCGTCACCGCCCGGGTCGTGTGGGAGGGCCGCGCCGACCGCCTGACCTCGGCCCGGCTCGACGTGGTGCGCCGCGACGGCGTTCCGCTGCTGGTCGCGTTCCTGCGCGCGACGGTCGAGGACCGGCCCGTCCGCCCGGACGACCATTCGGTGCTCGGGGCGCTGCCGGACCGGGGGGCATTCCTCGCCTCCGTGGAGGCCGAGGTGCGCCGGGCCTCCCGGCACGGGCGCGCACTCGCCCTGGTCGTGGTGGTGCTCGGCGTGCCGGCCGCGCTGCAGCAGGCGCCGGAGGCGGAGACGGCGGTCCTCGCCGGGCTCGCCGAGGACCTGCGGACCGCGACGCGCGCGGAGGAGACCGTGGCCCGCGTCGGTCCCCGCGCGTTCGCCTGGCTGCTGCCCGAGGCGGCGGCCGCCGGCGCGCGGGTGGCGGCGGAGCGCGTGCGCGAGGCGCTGTCCGGGGTGGCGCTGGAGGCGGGCGTCGACGTGCGGGTGGGCACGGCGGCGCTGGTGCCCGGGGACGCCCCGGCCCCCCTCCTGCGCCGGGCCGAGGCCGACGCCCGCGACGACCCGGGCCCCGGACCGCGCGCCCGCCGGGCGTCCGCCGCGCTCGACGAGGGAGCCGCGGCGCTGCTGCGCGCCGCGCTCGACGGGGACGCGCAGGCCGTGGAGATCTGCGTGCGGTCGGCCTTCGCCCGGTACGGCTCGCCGGGGGCCTTCGACGCGGTGCTGCAGCCCGCGGCGGGGCGGCTGCGGCGGGCGGGGGAGGAGGCGCCTCCGGGCGCTTCGGCCTCCGCAAAGGGGCGGTCGCCCGCCGGCCATCGCGCGCTCGCCCTGATGGAGTGGGCCGTCGCCCGGCGCGTGCCCGCGCACCCGCCGCCCGACGCGCCCGTGGCCGTCGTGGCGCCGCTCGGGACCGAGTCGCGGTGCGTCGCGGTGCCGGCGGTGTGCGACGCGGCCGCCCAGGCGGGCTGGATGCCGGTGGTGCTGCAGATGCCGCCGGCGGCGGACCTGGCTCCGCCGCTGCGCCGGCTCGGGGCGGGGGCGGTGGTGGCGGTCGTGGGCGACGACGCCGACCTGTCGGAGGCCGGGCACCTGCTGCGCGCCCTCGGGGACTCCCTGGACGGCGTGCCCCTGTTCGCGCACATCGGGTCAGAGGGGCTGCTGACGCGCTGGACGCCCCCGCCGTCGGCGCTGCCGGTGCGTGCCGCGACGCTGCTCGCGGAGCTGCTCGCCCACCTACGGGCCCATCCGGCTCCCGGAACCCCGGGCGGGGAGCCGTCCGACCCCGCCGCCTGACGCCGCCACGGAGCCCCGCCGGGGTTTCCCGGTCTCCGGGGTCCCGCGGAGGGGACCGCCCCAGGGGGGCCGGCGCCGGGCCGGCCGCGCCGACCGGGGAGATCCACATGGCCGAGCACGAGGGGTCGCGCGTGATGGAGGGGTCGGCCGACGACCTCTTCGCGTACCTGTCCGACATCCGCAACCTGCCCCGCTACTTCGCGCGCATGACCTCCGCTGAGCCGGCCGAGGGCGAGGCGGTGCGCGTCACGGCGCGCATGCCCGACGGGCAGGAGGTGGAGGGCGAGGCCTGGTTCCGGGTGGACCGGGACGCCCGGCGGCTCGAGTGGGGGTCCGAGGGGCCGAACGACCACCGCGGCCGCCCTCGCCGTGCACGACGAGGGCGGCCGGGCGCGGGTGGAGGTGCACGTCAGCACCGCGCGGGTCGCGAACGGCGAGGTGGACGAGGGCATCCGGCGCACCCTGGAGCAGATCGGCGCACGGGCGGCCGAGGGCGCCGGCGGGTAGGACGCCCGGCGGTGCCGGGCCTCAGCGCGGGGTGCGGGAGGGGGCGGACGCCTCGGCGTCCTCCTCCTCCCACACCGCGACCCAGGCCTCGATCTCGGCGATCACCCGGGCGAGCGCGCGGCCCTTGGGTGTGAGGCGGTACTCGACCACACGGGGTGCGACCGGGTGCCGTTCGATGACCCCGGCCGCCTCGAGCTCGCGCAGCCGCTCGGCCAGCAGCCGCGCCGACAGCCCGTCGACGCTGGCGCGGAACTCACTGAAGCGGGCCGGCCCGTCCAGCGCCACGCGGATGACGGCGGCGCTCCAGCGGCGGCCGAGCAGCTCGGCCGCGCGCTGGTAGTGCCGGCACACGGGTTCGTGGCGGGAGCAGGAGTCCACGGCGGTCTCCAGCCTACGTGCGTCCCGCCCTAGGCGACCGTCTCCCTGGCCGGGCCCGCGGAGGTGGCCGGGGCGGGCTCCAGGGCCAGCTCCAGCACCTCCTGCACGGTCAGGACCGGGTGCACGGTCAGGTCCGCGCGCACGGCCGCCGGAACCTCGTCGAGGTCGCCGCGGTTGCGCTCGGGGATGACCACCTCGGTGAGTCCCGCCCGGTGCGCGGCCAGCAGCTTCTGCTTGACGCCGCCGATCGGCAGCACGCGGCCCTGCAGCGTGACCTCGCCCGTCATGCCGACGTTCGGCTTGACGGCGCGGCCGGTGAACAGGGACGCGAGCGCCGTGACCATCGTGACGCCGGCCGACGGCCCGTCCTTGGGGATGGCGCCCGCGGGCACGTGCACGTGGACCTCGCGACCGCCGACGGCGTCCGCGTCCAGGCCGAGCTCGCCGGCGTTGGCGCGCACCCACGACAGGGCGATCCGCGCCGACTCCCGCATGACGTCCCCCAGCTGCCCGGTGAGCACCAGGCGGTCGCCGTGGCCGCCGCCGTCCATCGCCGTCGCCTCGACGAACAGGACGTCCCCGCCGGTCCCGGTCACCGCCAGGCCCGTCGCGACGCCCGGGGTCGCCGTGCGCTCCGCGGCCTCGTGGTGGTACCGCGGCCGCCCGAGGGCCCTCTGGAGGTCGTCCGCGCCCAGGTGGATGGGGCCCTCCTCGCCCTCGGCCACCCGGGTGGCCGCCTTGCGCACGAGCTTGCCGAGCTCGCGCTCGAGCGACCGCACGCCGGCCTCGCGCGTGTAGTCGGCGATCACGGCGCGCACCGCGTCCTCGCTGACGACGACCTCGTCCGGTCGCAGCCCGTTCTGCCGGACCTGCCGCGGCAGGAGGTAGCCCGTCGCGATCGCCAGCTTCTCGTCCTCGGTGTAGCCGTCGAGCGCGATGACCTCCATGCGGTCGAGCAGCGGCGCCGGGATCGTGTCCGCCATGTTGGCGGTCGCGATGAACAGCACCTCCGAGAGGTCCAGGTCGACGTCCAGGTAGTGGTCGCGGAAGGTGTGGTTCTGGGCCGGGTCGAGCACCTCGAGCAGGGCCGAGCTCGGATCGCCGCGCCAGTCGGCGCCGACCTTGTCGATCTCGTCGAGCAGCACCACCGGGTTGCGCGTGCCGGCCTCCCGCAGGGCGCGCACGAAGCGGCCGGGCAGGGCGCCGACGTAGGTGCGGCGGTGGCCGCGGATCTCGGCCTCGTCCCGGATGCCGCCGAGGCTGATGCGGACGAACTCGCGTCCCAGGGCCCGTGCCACCGACTCGCCGAGCGAGGTCTTTCCGACCCCGGGCGGACCCACCAGCGACAGGATCACGCCGCTGCGGGCGTCGTCGAGGTCGCGCTCGCGGCGCAGCCGGCGCACGGCCAGGTACTCCAGGATGCGCTCCTTGACCTTCTCGAGGCCCGCGTGGTCCTCATCGAGCACACGGCGCGCCTCGGCGATGTCGAGCCGCTCCTCCGAGCGCGCGTTCCACGGCAGCGAGACCATCCACTCCAGGTAGGTGCGGATATCCCGGCCTCGGGGCCCTCGGACTGGCGCTCGAGCCGGCCGAGCTCGCGCTCGGCCTCCCGGCGGGCCGCGTCGGGCATGCCGGCGGCCTCGATGCGGGCGCGCCAGTCGTCCGACGACGACGGGTCGTCCTCGTCGAGCTCCTTGCGGATGGCCTCCATCTGGCGCCGCAGGATCGCCTCCTTCTGGGCCTTCTCGAGGCCCTCGGCGACGTCCTCGCGGATGCGCTTGCGCAGGCTCATCTCGGCCAGGCGCTGCCGCTGGGCGGTGACCGCCAGCTCCAGGCGCCGGACGACGTCGACGGCCGCCAGGATCTCGGCCTTGGCCCGCGCGTCGATCTCCGGCGCGTAGCCCGCGGTGTCGGCGAGGCGCCCCGGGTGGGTGATCGAGCGCAGGAACGCGGCCACGCGGCCGGCGTCGCCGCGGGCCTGGGCGACCTCCTCGACCACGGCGCGGTACTCCTGGGCGAGGGCGTGCGCCTCAAGGGGCACCTCCTCGGGGTCCGGCAGCGGACGCACCTCGACCGCGAGGGGGTCGCCGGGGACCGCCGGCCCGAGCTCGGCACGGTGGAGGGCCTCCAGGGCGACGCCCCGGGTCCCGTCGGGGAGGGCGATCTGCCCGCTGATCTGCGCGACCACGCCGAGCGGCGTGAAGGCGCCGTCGAAGCGCGGCACCACCACGAGGCGCCCGTCGCGCGCGCTCTCGAGCGCCTGGATCTGCTCCTCCTCGAGCAGCGGCATCGTCACCGACATGCCGGGCAGCAGCACGGCGTCGTCGAGCGCGAGGACCGGGAGAGGCGTCGGGGTCTGGCTGTCCATCGGTGCGTCGCCTTTCGTGGGCGGAGGAACGGGGTCGCGGAGGGTTACCCTCCGTAACCGTCAGGGGAGGTTACCCGTGGTAACCACCTGCCGCAACCCGGGGGTCGTGTCCGGCCCGGCGGGGTTTGCGGCCGTCCCCGGGCGAGCATCCAGGGCCGTGCCCGCGACCCCTCCGCCCAGTCATGTGGACGTGCTCGTGGTCGGCGGCGGCGTCGCCGGCCTGTCAGCCGGTCTCGTGCTCGGGCGCGCCTGCCGCGACACGCTCATCGTCGACGGGGGTGGTCAGAGCAACCTGCCGGCGCCCGCGGTGGGTGGGCTCGTGGGCTGGGAGGGCCCGCCCGAGGAGCTCTACGGACGCATCCGCGGGCAGCTGGAGCTGTACCCCGACGTGGCGGTATGGGACGGCATGGTCACCGGTGTCGCCCGCCGGGAGACCGAGTTCACGGTGACGCTCGCCGACGGCGCCCGCATCCGATGCGCGCGCGTCCTGCTGGCGACCGGCATGGAGTACCGGTACCCGGAGGTGCCGGGCCTGGAGGATCTGTGGGGGGGCTGCGTCTTCCACTGCCCCTACTGCCACGGGTGGGAGATGCGCAACCGGGCGCTCGGCGTGCTCGGCGGCGGGCCGCACGAGGTGCACCGCGCGCTGCTTCTGCGGGAGTGGTCGCCCGAGGTGGTGCTGCTCACCGACGGCGAACCGGCCCACGGCGACCAGTCCGCCCGGGTGCTCGCCGAGGCCCGCATCCCGGTGGTGACGACGGCGGTCGAGCGGCTGACGCCGCGCGACGGCGGGCTCGAGGTGCACTTCGCCGACGGCGGCAGCCGCGCCCTGGAGGGCCTGCTGGTCTCGGCCCCCATGCGGCGGCGCACGGACCTGGGGCTCGACCTCGGCGTGGAGGTCGACGAGGGCGGCGCGGTCCTGGTGGGCGAGGACTTCCAGACCGCCGTGCCGGGGCTGTACGCCGCGGGGGATGTCGCATCGCACCAGGGTCAGGTGGTGCTGGCCGCCGCCGCCGGCGCCCGCGCGGGTATGGAGATCCACGCGGGCCTCGTCGACGACCGCTGGGGCTGGCGGCCCGACGCCGTCACGGCGGTGGCCGAGGGCACCCGGTAGTCGCGGCCGCCGGCGTCAGCCGACGGCCTTGAGGCCGATCACCGACCCCACGATCCCGAGCAGGAAGAGCACCTTCAGTGTGGAGAGCGGCTCGCCGTCGGCGAGGGCCGCGTAGCCGACGGTCAGCGCGGCGCCGATCCCGACCCACACGGTGTACGAGGTGCCGGTGGGGAGCGTGCGCATCGCGTAGCCGAGCCCCACGACGCTGAGGACGGCGGCGACGGCGAACACCACCGACGGTGCCAGCCGGGTCAGCCCGTCGGACTTCCCCAGGGCCGTCGCCCAGACGGCCTCCAGCACGCCCGACAGGACGAGGACGAGCCACGGCACAGATCACCTCCTGCGCCGTCGTGTCGCGGTCCGGGTACGGCGCCCTCGTCCGGTTGCCCAGGTGGCCGCCTCATGGTGCCAGGGGCCGCGCCCCGGCGCCGCTCCGGGCGGACCCCGGCGCCCGCGGGCGCGGGCGCGGTGTGGCGCCCGGTGCACACCTGAACTGCGCCCCACGCGTCTTCCGCCGCGATCGGGGCGGGCCATACGTTCGCGGCGGGCCCGGGCACCGGGCCGGCTCCCGCACCACGCGGGGGTCACCTCCCGTCGTCGACGGAGGATGGATATGCGCACCCCCGACCCCGAGGCGACCCGGCGGCTGACACTGGCCGCGGGCGTGCTCTTCCTGGTCACCTTCATCACCTCGATCCCCGCCCTCGCCCTGTTCCAGCCCGTGCTGGACGATCCCGCCGGTTACATCGCGGGGGGCGGCGCGGACACGCGCGTGCTGCTCGGCGTGGCGCTGGAGTTCCTGCTGATCGCCGCCAACATCGGCTCGGCCCTGGTCCTGTTCCCGCTCCTGCGGAGCGAGAGCGAGGTGCTCTCGCTGGGCTTCGTGAGCGCCCGCATCATGGAGAGCGTCTTCATCGCCGCGGGCATCCTGTGCCTGCTCGCGATCGTCTCGCTGCGGCAGGACGATCCCGGAGCCGGCGCGCTGGCGGTCTCGCTCGCGCAGATCAAGGACTGGACCTTCCTGCTCGGCCCCGGCATGGTCGTCGGCATCGGCAACGGGCTCATCCTGGGCTACCTGATGTACCGGTCGAGGCTGGTGCCGCGGCCGATGGCGGTGCTCGGGATGGTCGCGGGCCCGATCCTGTTCGCCGCGGGGATCGCCGTGCTGTTCGACGCGGTGCCGGCGGGTGGATTCGTGCAGGGCCTCGCGACCGCGCCGGAGTTCGTGTGGGAGCTGTCGCTGGGCGTGTACCTGACCGTGCTCGGCCTCCGGCCGTCGGCGCGGGGCCGCGACGCGGACGCCCCGGACCCGACCGGAACGCGCCACCCCGGCCCGCGGGAGTCCGCGACCCAGCCCGCCTGAACCGGGTCACGGCGCCGGCGCCGGGGACGGCCCCCCGGCGCCGCACGCCGCGCGCAGGACCCGGCGCAGCCAGCGGTGCGCCGGGTCCGCGTCCAGGCGCGGGTGCCACAGCGCGGAGACGGTGAACTCGGCCGTCTCGAGGGGCAGCGGGAAGGTGTGCATGCCGTCCCGCAGCCGCGCCGTGTGGCGGTCGGGGACCGTGGCGACGAGGTCGGTCGAGCGGGCGAGGCCGACCGCGGTGCCGAAGCCGCCGACCGTCACGATCACCTCGCGGGCGTGGCCGGCCCGTTCCAGCTCCTGATCCACGGGCCACTGGGGCGCGCCGTCCCGCGACACCGCGATGTGGCGGGCGACCAGGTAGCGGGCGGCGGTCACGGCGCCGCCGGCGAGCGCGTGGTCGCCGCGCACCACGCCCACCAGGCGGTCGCGGAAGAGCGCCTGCGCGCGCAGCTCGGGACCGGTCGTCGGCTCCACGACGCCCGTCTCCAGGTCGACGCTCCCCTCGCGCAGCGACGCGGCCCGCTTGTCCGGCTTGGCGACGAAGCGCAGGCGCACGCGCGGCGCCTCGGCGGCGACGCGTGCGATCAGCTCCGGACCGAAGTTCTCGACGAAGCCCTCGCTGGCGCGCAGGGTGAAGGTGCGCTCCAGCGTCGCGAGGTCCGGCCCGTCGGCCGGGCGCAGCACCGCCTCGGCCTCCTCCACGAGTCCCGCGATGCGCTCGCGCAGCTCCAGCGCGCGCGGGGTCGGGACCAGCCCGCGCCCCGCGCGCACCAGCAGCGGATCCCCCGTCGTGTCGCGCAGACGCGCCAGGGCCCGGCTCATCGCCGACGGGCTCAGGCCGAGGCGGCGGGCGGCGCCGGTGACGCTGCCCTCCGCCAGCACCGCGTCCAGCGTGACGAGCAGGTTCAGGTCCGGGCGCGACACGCCGCGACCCTCCCATGACATGGCGTCGCGTGCAACCGCTGTATGCAACACGTGCGTCTTCCGCAACCCGAGGAGCCCGCCCTACCGTCGCCCCATGCTGTTCCGCCGCCCGTCCCCGACGTCCCCGTCCC
>DATMJR010000180.1:0-7840 GCA_035553775.1 Miltoncostaeaceae bacterium
GGCGTCCCCGCCGTCGCGGCACCGGACGCCGGCGCGCTCGCGGCCGCACCGGCCAGCACCACGACCACCTCGAGGCCCGCCTGCCGTGCCGCCCGGGCCGCCTCCGCCAGGCCCGGAGGAGCCGATGCGGTGACCGCGACCACCCCCGTGCCCGTCCCGAGTGCGCCGGGGGCGCGGCGCAGCAGCTCGGCCAGCCCCCGCCCGGTCCCGGTCGCCGCCCGCGCCAGGCGCGCCTCGGCCTCCGCCCACGTGCAGGGCAGCGGGGCCGGCAGGTCTCCGGTCCACAGGGTCACGCTCCCCCGGCCCCCCTCCGCCTGCGCGGCGGCCCTGGCGAGGCTCGCCGCCGCCACCACGGCCAGCTCGGCGTCGTGCGGGGCCACGCCCGGGTCGGCGAGGTCGAGCACCACGACGGCGACCCGCCGGCCGTCCCCCTCGGGGCCGAACACCTTGGTGTGCAGCCGGCCGCGCTTGGCCGACTGGCCCCAGTGGACCCGCGACAGCGGGTCTCCGGGGCGGTATTCGCGCACGCCGTCCAGCCGGGAGATGTCCTCGCCGCGGGGGGCGCGGGCCGCCCGCGCGCCCTCGCCCAGGCGGCGCGTCTCCGCCGTGGCGGGCAGCGTGCGCGGAACGACGAGCAGCCGCTGCGCCGCGCCGAAGCGCCGGCGCGCGACGGCGAGCCCGAAGGGATCGGTCAGCGCGAGCTGCACGGGCGGCAGGACGTGCTCGCCGCGGCGCGCCCGGGGGACCGTCACGCGGATCGCGCCGCCGCGGCCGCGGCGGCCGCGCACCGGCCCGAGCGGCGCGAGCCCCGAGTCGAGCTGCCACTCCAGGGCGCGCAGGGCGAGCCGCCCGAGGCGGCCCCCCGCCCGGTGGATCTCGGCGCTGATCTCGTCGCCCGCCCGGGGCCGTCCGGCGGGCAGGCGGCGCACCAGACGCACCCGGGTCGCCGCGACCCCCACCAGCACCAGTGCCACCAGCGCGACCAGCAGCAGCCCGACGCCGACCGGCTCGAGGGCGGGGGTGCCGAATCCGCGCGCCGCCACCAAGGCGGCCAGGCCGGCGGCGGCGAGCCCCACACCGCGCGCGGTGGGGCGCACGGCGGCGCGCGCCGCGGGACGTGCGCCGGCCGTCATGCGAGCGGGACCGCCGTCCCGGCGAGGGCGTCCTCGACGACGTCCACCGGGTCGGCGCCACGCGCCCGGGCGTCGGGCGTCAGCAGCAGCCGGTGCGCCAGCGCGAGCGGCGCCAGGGCGCGGACGTCCCCGGGAAGGGTGGCGTCCCGTCCGTGCAGCAGCGCCCGCGCCCGCGCGGTGCGCAGGAGCGACAGCCCCGCCCGCGGGCTCGCGCCCAGGTCGACGCGCGGGTCCTCCCGCGTCGCCCGCACCAGGTCGACCACGTACTCGGCCAGCGCCGGGCGCACCTCGACCTCCTGGACGGCCCGCTGGGCCGCGCGGATCGCCGCGTCGTCGGCGACCCGGGGCACGTCCTCGATCGCCTCGTGGGATGCCAGGTCGACGAGCATCGCGGCCTCGTCCCGCGCGCTCGGGTAGCCGAGCGAGACGCGCAGGGCGAAGCGGTCGAGCTGCGCCTCGGGGAGCGGGAAGGTGCCCTCGTACTCCACCGGGTTCTGGGTGGCGATCACCATGAAGGGCGCCGGCAGCGGCCGGGTGACGCCGTCGACGGTGACCTGGCCCTCCTCCATGGACTCCAGCAGCGCGGACTGGGTCTTGGGCGAGGCGCGGTTGATCTCGTCGACGAGCACGAGGTTCGCGAAGACGGGGCCGGGGTGGAAGCGGAAGGCCTCCTCGCCCTGGTGCCACACGGTCACGCCGGTGACGTCGGCGGGCAGCAGGTCGGCCGTGCACTGCACGCGGGCGTAGCCGCAGCCGGAGGCCTGGGCCAGGGCCTTGGCGAGGACCGTCTTGCCCACCCCGGGCACGTCCTCCACCATGACGTGCCCCCCGGAGAGCAGGGCGGCCACGCACGCCTCCAGCACCGCCGCGGGTGCGCGCACGGCGCGGGCGCACGCGTCGACGAGGTCGGCCGCCATCGCCGCCGCCGCCTCCCGGCGGACCGGCTGGGCGACGGGGTCCGAGGTGGCCATCACGTCGAGGGTAGCAAGGGCCCCCGCGACGCCCACAGGGGCGTCCTCGCCGGCCCGCGGGGCGCGGCCGCGTCGGCCTCGCGGGCTAGAGGCGCGGCGGGCGGGAGCCCTCCGCGCGGGCGGCGCCCGCCGGCGCGGCGGCCGGCGGCAGCAGCGGTGCCAGGGCGTCCAGGATGCGCGCCGCGCATGCCCGCTTGGGCATGCGCGGCAGGGCCTCCTCGGCGTCGCCCGGTCCGATGATCGTGATGCGGTTGTCGTCGCTGCCGAAGCCGACGCCGTCCTCGGAGACGTCGTTGTGCACCAGCACGTCGACCCCCTTGCGCGCCCGCTTGGCCCGCGCCCGCTCGAGGCCCGCGGGGCCGTGCTCGGCCGCGAAGCCCACGATCACCTGCCCCGGGCGGCGGGCGGCCGCGGCCGCGCTCAGGATGTCCGTGGTGCGCACCAGCCGCAGGGCCAGTTCGTCCGCGGCGGACTTGTCCATCTTCCCCGCCCGGGCCTCCACGGGCCGGTAGTCGGCGACTGCGGCGGCCATCACCAGCAGGTCCGCGTCCGGCAGGCGCGCGGACACGGCGGCCTCCAGCTCCGCCGCCGTCGGTGTCTCGACGTAGTCGACGCCCGGGGCGCGCGGCAGCGCGACGTTGGCCGCCAGCACGGTGACCTCGGCGCCGCGGCGCCGCGCCTCCTCGGCCACGGCCCAGCCCATGCGCCCGCTGGAGCGGTTGCCGACGAACCGCACCGCGTCGATCGGCTCCTGCGTGCCGCCGGCCGTGACCACCACCCGGCGCCCGCGCAGCATCGAGCCGGCGGCCAGCGCCAGCTCGACGCGCGCCACGATCTCCTCGGGCGGCGGCAACCTCCCCACGCCCACGTCCCCGTCGGCGAGCAGGCCGGAGGCGGGCGGGATCACGTGCACGCCGCGCCGCTCGAGCGTGGCCACGTTCTCGCGGGTGGCGGCGTTCGCCCACATGCGGGTGTTCATCGCCGGCGCGACGACCACCGGGCCCTCGAAGGCCAGGAACGACGTGCCGAGCAGATCGGCGCCGAAGCCGGCGGCCATGGACGCGACGGCGTTGGCCGACGCGGGGCACACCAGCAGCACGTCGGCGCGGCGCGCGTGGTCGAGGTGGTCGTAGCCGGGCTCCTGCTCGCGCTCGAACAGGTCGAGCCCCACGGGCCGGCCGGACAGGGCCGCGAAGGTGGTGGGGGTCACGAACCGCTGCGCGGTGCGGGTGAGGACGACGCTCACCCCGTGTCCGCCCCGCTGCAGCAGCCGCAGCACGTCGATGCTCTTGTACGCCGCGACGCCCCCGGTGACCCCGAGGAGCACCTCAGCCATGCGACGCCTCGTGCACGCGGGTGGCGTCGTCGACGATGCGGGTCAGCTCCTCGGCCGCGCGCGCCACCTCGTCGTTGACGACGACGTGGTCGAACTCCCCCTCGGCCCGCATCTCGACCGCGCTCTCGGCGAGCCGGGCGGCGACCTCGTCGGCGCTCTCGGTACCGCGCTCGGTGAGCCGCTCGTGCAGGTCCTCCAGGCGCGGCGGGCGGATGAACACCGCCACGCAGTCGGGCAGGGCCTCCCGGACCGCCCGCGCCCCGCGCAGCTCGATCTCCAGGATCACCGAGGCCCCCGCGGCGAGGATCCGCTCCACCTCGGAGCGGAGCGTGCCGTAGCGACGGCCCGCGTAGGTGACCCACTCCAGGAACTCGCCGGCCGCGACCCGGCGGTCGAACTCGTCCGGGGTGAGGAAGTGGTACTCGCGCCCGTCGCGCTCCCCCGGGCGCTGCCCGCGGGTGGTGGCCGAGATCGCCACGGCGAGGCCCGGGATGCGCGCCCTCACCTCCTGGATGAGGGTCCCCTTGCCGGCGCCGGAGGGGCCCGAGACCACGATCACGCGGGGCCGGCGCGCCACGGTCACCGGGACCCCGCCGCCCTCACTTCGCCAGCAGCTCGAGGAGCTCGGCGCGCTGCCGGTCGGTGAGTCCCCCGAGGGTCTTGCCCTGCGCGATGCGGCAGTGGTTGAGGAACCGCGTCGCCTTGACCTTGCCGTACTTGGGGACCGCCATCAGCAGGTCGAACACCTTGGCGGTGGCCACGTAGTCGGGGGGTGCGGCGATGATCTCGGCGATCGAGGCGTTGCCCGCCTTGAGGTCCTTCTTGAGCTGGGCGCGCAGGGAGCGGATCTCGTTGGCCCGTCGCAGCGCCTCCATGCGCTGGTCGAGCGACCGCTCCGGCGCCTGGCTCTGAGGCTTCACCGGCATGTCGCGAGGATAGGTGTCCTGACCCGGCGCAGACAACGTCGTCTCCGTGCGGCCCTCGTCGGGAGGTTGACACCGGATCCCTCGACCTGAGGTGGAGCCTCAGTACGCAGGAATCCGAAGGAGCGGAGACACTATCCGGCGCGCCCTGCAACCGCGAGTCCATCCGATGGGGGATCTCAGCCGGCCCCGCTCACGGCGGGCGCCGGCGCCACCGGCTCCTCGAAGAGGTCCTGCAGCGCGATCGGCTCCTCCCCGTCGCGGTCCGAGGAGCGCAGCGCGGCGACCACCGCCTCGGCGGCCTCGACCGTGGTGATGCAGGGGATCCCCGCGCGGATCGCGGCCCGGCGGATCTCGGCCCCGTCGGTGCGGGCACCTCGGCCGGACGGGGTGTTGACCACCATGGCCACCTCCCCCTGCCCGATGAGGTCCGCGATGTGCGGGCTCCCCTCGGAGACCTTGTTGACCCGCGTGACCGGCACGTGCGCGGCCTCCAGGGCCGCCGCCGTGCCGCGGGTGGACAGCACCCGCAGCCCCATCCGTGACAGCCGGGCGGCCAGCGCCACCGCCTCGGGCTTGTCGGCGTCCCGGGTCGAGACGAAGACCGCGCCGGAGCGCGGCAGTGCGAAACCCGCCCCGCGCTGGGCCTTCGCGAAGGCCGCGGGGAAGCTGCCCGCGACGCCCATCACCTCCCCCGTCGCCCGCATCTCGGGACCGAGCACGGGGTCGGCGCCGAGGAAGCGCGAGAAGGGCAGCACCGCCTCCTTGACCGCGTAGTGGCGCGTCGGCCGTCGCGCGGGCAGGTCGAGGGCCGGGAGCCGCTCGCCCAGCATCAGCCGCACGGCGTGGCGCACCAGCGGCACGCCCGTCGCCTTCGCCACGAAGGGGATCGTGCGCGACGCGCGCGGGTTCGCCTCGATCACGTAGACCCGGCCGCCCTGGACGGCGAACTGGACGTTGACCAGGCCGACGGCGCCGATGGCGGTGGCGATCGCCCGGGTCTGCTCCTCGAGCTCCCGCACCAGGCTCGGCGAGGCGCCGGCGGGCGGCAGAACGCAGGCGGAGTCGCCCGAGTGCACCCCGGCCGCCTCCACGTGCTCCATGACCGCGGCCACCCAGGCGTCACGCCCGTCGCTGAGGGCGTCCACGTCGAGTTCGAGGGCGCCCTCCAGGAACCGGTCGACCAGGACCTGGCCCTCGGGGCGCTCGCGGTCCAGGTAGGCCCGCACGTCGTCGGGCCCGTCGCAGATGGCCATCGCGCGCCCGCCGAGCACGTACGAGGGGCGCACGAGCACGGGGTAGCCCACCTTTTCGGCGGCCGCGACCACGGCGTCCGGGCCGTCGGCCACCGTCCACGGCGGCGCCTGCAGGCCGAGGCGCTCCAGCAGGGCGCCGAAGCGGCCGCGGTCCTCGGCGAGGTCGATCGCCTCGGGCGGCGTGCCGAGCACGGTGATCCCGTGCGCCTGCAGCTGCGCGGCGAGCCGCAGCGGCGTCTGGCCCCCCAGCTGGGCGATCACGCCCACGGGGCGCTCCTGCGCGCAGATGTCGAGCACGGCGTCCAGGGTGACGGGCTCCAGGTAGAGCCGGTCGCTGACGCCGTGGTCGGTGCTGACGGTCTCGGGGTTGCAGTTGACCATCACGGCCGCGTAGCCCAGCTCGCGGGCGGTGCGGGCGGCGTGCACGCAGCAGTAGTCGAATTCGATGCCCTGGCCGATGCGGTTGGGGCCGGAGCCGAGGACGACGATCGCGGGCCGCTCGTCGCCGCGGGCCTCGGAGACGGTGTCGAAGGCCGAGTAGTAGTAGGGCGTCAGCGCCGCGAACTCCGCCGCGCAGGTGTCGACGGCGTGGTAGGTGGGCGTCACCCCGAGCTCCCGGCGCCGGTCGCCGACCGCGACCTCGGCGGTGCCGGTGGCGGCCGCGATGTCGCGGTCGGTCAGGCCCGCGCGCCGTGCGCGCCGCAGGTCGCGGGCGTCGAGGTCGTCCAGGGCGCCCCCCACCTCGTGCCAGGCGACCGCCATGTCGACGAACTGCTGGCAGAACCAGGGGTCGACGCCCGATGCGCGCGACAGGGCATCCGCGTCGGCGCCGTTGCGGGCCGCCCACGTGAGCACGTCGAAGCGGTCCCAGCGGCCGGTGCCGACGTAGGCGAGCGCGTCGTCCAGGTCGCGGGGCGCGTAGGGGGGCACGTCCAGCTCGCGGCCCGACATCGCCTTGCCGAACGCCTCGGCGAACGTGCGGCCGATGGAGAGCACCTCGCCCACGCTCTTCATGTGCGTGGTGAGCTCGGTGGAGGCCCCGGGCAGCTTCTCGAACGCGAACCGGGGGATCTTGACGGCGACGTAGTCGAGCGTCGGCTCGAAGCTCGCGGGCGTCACCCGGGTGATGTCGTTGGGCAGCTCGTCGAGGGTATAGCCGACCGCCAGGCGCGCGGCGATCTTGGCGATCGGGAAGCCGGTCGCCTTGGAGGCGAGCGCCGAGGAGCGCGACACGCGCGGGTTCATCTCGATGACCACGACCCGGCCGGTCTCGCGGTGCAGCGCGAACTGCACGTTGGAGCCGCCCGTCTCGACGCCCACCGCGCGGATCACGATCAGGGCGGCGTCGCGCAGCGCCTGCAGCTCGGGGTCGGAGAGGGTCATCGCCGGAGCCACCGTGACCGAGTCCCCGGTGTGCACGCCCATGGGATCGAGGTTCTCGATCGAGCAGATGATGACCGCGTTGTCGTTGCGGTCGCGCACCACCTCGAGTTCGTACTCGGCCCAGCCGAGCACCGACTCCTCCAGCAGCACCTGGCCGATGGGGCTCGCGTCGAGCGCCCGGCGCAGGCGGTCCTCGAGGTCCTCCGGGTCGCGCGCCACGCCGCCGCCCTCGCCCCCGAGCGTGAAGCCCGGGCGCAGGATCAGCGGGTACCCGAGCCGCTCGGCCGCCGCGCGTCCCGAGGCGACGTCGGTGACCACCACGCTCTCGGGAACGGCGAGGCCGGCGGCCTCCATGCAGTCGCGGAAGGCCTGCCGGTCCTCGGCGCGGTGGATCGCCTCGGCGTTCGCCCCGATCAGCTCCACGCCGTACTCGGCGAGGGTCCCGTCGTAGTGCAGGGCCATGGCCAGGTTGAGGGCGGTCTGGCCTCCGAGCGTCGGCAGCAGCGCGTCGGGGCGCTCGCGCGCGATCACGCGGCGCACCGCGGCGACGTCGAGCGGCTCGACGTACGTGCGGTCGGCCGTGCCGGGGTCGGTCATGATGGTCGCCGGGTTGCTGTTGACCAGCACCACCCGGTAGCCCTCCTCGCGCAGGGCCGTGCAGGCCTGCGTGCCCGAGTAGTCGAACTCGCCCGCCTGCCCGATCACGATCGGGCCGGAGCCGAGCACGAGGATGGTCGAGATGTCGGTGCGCTTGGGCAATGGGTCCTCGGGTCAGGGGCGGCCGGCGGGGCCGCCCCTGACCCGAGGACCCATTGCCCAAGCGCACCGACATCTCGAC
>DATMJR010000181.1:0-2545 GCA_035553775.1 Miltoncostaeaceae bacterium
CCCCCTCCTCCGCCACCGGCGCCCCCGCCGCCGCCGCCGGCTCGCCGCGGCGCGCGCCGCCGGGGTGCAGCACCGGCGCCCCGCGCTCGGGGAACGGCACCTCCACCTGGTCGAAGTCGCGCGGCACCACGACGCGCGGGAACACCGCCTCGGCCTCCGCCCGCGCGTCGCGCGGCATGAGCCGGTTGGACAGGTGGGTGAGGGCCAGCAGGGCGACCTCCGCCTGGCGGCCCACCTCCGCGGCCTCGCGCGCCGTGGAGTGCCGTGTGGCGCGGGCCCGCGCGCCGTCGGCCGCGGCGAAGGTCGCCTCGTGCACGAGCAGGTCGGCGCGGTGCGCGGCCACCACGGTCGCGGCGCAGGGCTCGGTGTCGCCGGTCAGCACGACGCGCCGGCCGGGGCGCGGCGGCCCCAGCACCTCCGCGGAGCGCACCCGCCGGCCATCGCCGAGCGCGATCTCCTGGCCGCGCTGCAGCCGCCCGAACAGCGGGCCCGGCGGCACGCCCAGGCTGCGCGCGGCGTCCACGTCGAAGGCGCCGGGGCGGGCCTCCTCGATCAGGGCGTAGCCCACCGAGGGCACCGAGTGCCGGGTGGGGAACGCCTCGACGCGGGCGCCGGGCGCCGTCCAGGCGACCCCCTCGGCCACCTCGCGCACCTCCAGCGGGAACGCGGTGCGGCCGATCACGGGCCGCAGCACCCCCAGCAGCGCCGCGAGCCCGGGCGGCCCCACCACGGGCAGCGGTGCCGTGCGGTCGCGCAGCCCGAAGGTCTTGAGCAGGCCCGGGAGGCCCAGGTAGTGGTCGCCGTGCAGATGCGTGAGCAGCACCGCGTCCACGTCGACGAGCCCCAGGCCCGACCGCAGCAGCTGCCGCTGGGTGCCCTCGCCGCAGTCCACCAGCAGGCGGTCGCCGCCGCGTGCGACGAGTGTGGCGGCCGTGCCGCGGCCGGCCGTCGGCACCGACGCCGAGGTGCCGATGAAGGTGATCCACAGGTCCATGCCGGCCGCCGATCCTAGCCGGGGGCGTGCGGGTCGCCGGGTCCGTCCAGGGTCACGATGGCGATCCGCGGCGCCGCCCCCGGGGCGACCTCCACCTCGGCCATGGTGTGGTGGGGGTGGCGCCGCCGGTCGGTGGGGCTGCCCGGGTTGAGGATCGCGAACCCGTCGGGGGCCCGCTCGACCAGCGGGATGTGGGAATGCCCGAACACCACCAGGCCGGCGTCCGGGAAGCGCCGGCGCATCCGGGCCAGGCGCCCGGCGGCGGGGCCGGCGTCGTGGACGACGGCGATGCGCAGCCCGGCCGCCTCCACCCCGGCCGTCGCCGGGAGCGCCCGGCGCAGGTCCTCGCCGTCCACGTTGCCGTGCACCGCCACGACGGGCGGGCCGATGGCGCGCAGCGCCGCCAGCGACGCGGCGTCGCTGTGGTCGCCCGCGTGGATCACGAGGTCGGCCCGTGCCAGCCGGGCGCGGCAGGCCGCGGGGAGGGTGTGCGCCCGCCGCGGCATATGGGTGTCGGAGATGACACATATGCGTGTGGTCCCGCCCACCGGCGCCTCGTAGTCTCCCCCGCGATGTGCACGCCCCCCGCCACCGTACGCCCGTGAGCGGCGCGATCATCGAGACGGTCGCCCTCGGCAAGCGCTTCGGCGCCCGCCCCGCCGTCGAGGACGTCTCGCTCCGGGTCCCCCGCGGCACCTGCTTCGGCTTCCTCGGTCCCAACGGGGCGGGCAAGACCACGCTCATCCGGCTGCTGCTCGGCCTCGCGCGCCCCACCAGCGGCGAGGCGCGGGTGCGCGGGGTGTCGGTCGTCCGCGACCCGCGTGCGGCGCTCGACCGCGTCGGCGGCATCGTCGAGGAGCCGCGCTTCTACCCCTTCCTGTCCGGCCGGCGGAACCTGGAGGCCTGGGCCGCGCTCATGGGCCCCGACGCTCGGGCCCGCATCCCGCAGGTGCTCACCCGGGTCGGCCTGCACGACCGGGCCGGCGAGCGCGTGGGCCGCTACTCCATGGGCATGCGTCAGCGGCTGGGCGTCGCGCGGGCGCTGCTCAACGACCCCGAGCTGCTGGTGCTCGACGAGCCCAGCAACGGGCTCGACCCGGCCGGCATGGCGGAGTTCCGTTCCATGATCCGCGCGCTCGTCGACGAGGAGGGCCGCACCGTCTTCCTCAGCTCCCACCTGCTGGACGAGGTGCAGCGGCTCTGCGACCACGTCGCCATCGTCGCCCAGGGGCGCGTCGTCGCGCAGGGCGCCATGCAGGAGCTGCTCGCGGGCGGTGTGGGCGGGGTGGGGGTCGACTGCGACGACCCCGGGCGCGCCCGCGAGGTCCTGCAGGGCCAGCCCGGTGTGTCCGAGGTCCGCCCCGCCGCCGGCGGCGGCCTGCTGGCCGTCGGCCCGGCCACCCGTGAGGCCGCCATCGCCCTCAACCGCGCGCTCGTGTCCGCGGGCGTGGGGGTCGCCCGCATCGGCGTCGCGCAGGAGACGCTCGAGCAGCGATACCTCGCGCTCACCTCGGGCGCCGGCGTGGACGCCCCGCTGCGCGCCCCCGGGAC
>DATMJR010000182.1:0-3909 GCA_035553775.1 Miltoncostaeaceae bacterium
GGCCGCCGCGCGGTGCCCGGCCGCGGCCCGCCCCCCGCCCGTCAGGCTCGCGCCGCGATGCCGCCCACCGCGTTCGTCCACGGACCGCACCTGCAGGGCCACAACCCGAGCGGGGACGCCGAGCGGCGGCTGCGCCGCCAGCTCGGGATCGACCTGCTCGCGGCCTACGGGCTGCTCGACCACCCGGACCTGACGCGCATCGACCCGCGCCCGGCCACCGAGGCGGAGCTGCGGGCGGTGCACGGCGCCGACTACATCGCCGCCGTGAAGCGGTTCAGCGCGGACCCGGCGCTCGCCCTGCGGCCCGAGGAGCAGCGCTGGGGCTTCCAGGACGGTGACACGGTCGCCCAGCCCGGCCTGCACGACCTCGCCGCCGCCGTCTGCGGCGCGGCCGTCGTCGGGGCGCTCGAGATCCACGAGGGGCGCGCGCTCCAGGCCTTCTGCCCGGCGCCGGCCGGCCTGCACCACGCGATGGCGAACCGCGCCACGGGCATGTGCGTCTACAACGACGCCGCCGTGGCCATCCGCCTGCTGCTCGACCGCGGGGTCGAGCGCGTCGCGTACGTCGACGTGGACGCGCACCACGGCAACGGCGTCCAGTGGATCTTCTACGAGGACCCGCGGGTGCTGACCGTCTCCGTGCACGAGAGCGGGCGCTACCTGTACCCGGGCACCGGCGGGCTGGCGGAGCGGGGCGTGGGCGCCGCCGTGGGGACCTCGGTGAACGTGCCGCTGCCCCCCTTCGCCGGCGACGGCCCCTACCTGCGCGCGATCGACGAGGTCGTCGGTCCCGCCGTGCGCCGGTTCCGGCCCGAGGTGGTGGTCACGATGACCGGCGTCGATCCGCACCACACCGACCCCATGGCCCACCTGCAGGTCTCGACGGCCGCCTTCCCCCGCCTGTACGCCCTGCTGCGCGACATCGCGTGGGACGCCGCCGGCGGCCGGTGGCTCGTGGTCACCGGCGGGGGCTACAACATCGACCTGCTGCCCCGGCTGTGGGCCATGCAGCTGGCGGCCATGCTGGAGGTGGACCTGCCCGAGCAGCTGCCGGAGTCGTGGCTGCGGAGCGCCCGCGCGCGGGCCGGGCGGGAGTTCACGCGGCTGCTGCACGGGGACGAGCCGCTCGCCGTGGACGAGCCGGCCCGCGCCCGGGCCGATGCCGAGGCCTACGCCGCCATCGACGCCGCCCGCGATCTGCTGGGCGTGCGCGCGCGCTGACGGCGCGCACCACCCCCGGCGCGCCGGGATGACGGATGACCCGGGCACCGCGGACATGCGTCACGGCAGAGCGGGGATCGTGTCGATTCCGTTCCGCCCGATCGTCCCCTGGGCGAACGTCCCGACGGGGCGACGACAGGGAGGACCCACCCATGCGCTACCTGCTCCTCATCTACGGCGACGAGAGCCAGTACGCGGACGCGACCCCCGAGCAGCTGGCGGCGAGCCTGCCGGCGTGGAACGCCTTCAACGAGCGGCACGCGGCGGCGATCCGCGGCGGCGACGCGCTGCAGCCGACGGTCACCGCCACCACCGTGCGGGTGCCCGAGGGCGGCGAGCCCGTGGTGACCGACGGCCCGTTCGCGGAGACGCGCGAGCAGCTGGGCGGCTACTACCTGATCGAGGCCGACAGCCTGGACGAGGCCCTGGCGATCGCGGCGGACTGCCCCGGCGCCCACGGCGGGTGGTGCGTCGAGGTGCGGCCGGTCATGGAGTTCTGACCCGGGCCGGGGCGGCGGCGATGGACTCCGGGGCGGCGGTCGCCCGCGTCTTCCGCGAGGGCTGGGGACGCGCGGTGGCCGCCGTCGTGGCCGCCACCGGGGATCCGGACCTGGCGGAGGAGTCGGTGCAGGACGCGATGACGGCCGCGCTCGGGGAATGGGCGCGGGCCGGCGTCCCCGCCGATACGACCGCGTGGATCGTCGTCGCCGCCCGCAACCGGGCGCGCGACGCCCTGCGCCGGCGGGCGGTGCTCGCGCGGCGGCTGCCGGTGCTGGCCGCCTCGGAGCCCGCGCACGCCCCGGCGCCGGACGGCGTGGAGGAGGAGGAGACCGTGCCCGACGGGGGTGCCGTCCGCGACGAGCGCCTGCGGCTCATCTTCATGTGCTGCCACCCGGCGCTGGCGCTGGACGCGCAGGTGCCGCTGACGCTGCGCCTGGTGGCCGGCCTGCCGGTCCCCGAGATCGCCCGGGCCCTGCTGCGCCCCGAGGCGGCGGTGGCCCAGCGCCTGGTGCGCGCCAAGCGCAAAATCCGCGACGCGGGCGTTCCGTTCGCGGTGCCGCCCGACCACCTGCTGCCCGACCGCCTGGCCGGGGTGGCGCGGGTGATCTACCTGGTGTTCACGGAGGGGCACACCGCCACCCGCGGCCCCGAGCTGGTGCGCGCCGACCTCTGCGCCGAGGCGATCCGCCTGGGCGAGGCCCTGCACGCGCTGATGCCCGACGAGCCGGAGGTCGCCGGGCTGCTCGCGCTGATGCTGCTGCACCACGCGCGCCGGGCGGCGCGGCGCGACGCCCGGGGCCTGGTGCTGCTGCCCGACCAGGACCGCAGCCTGTGGGACGGCGACGCGATCGCGCGCGGCGCGGCCCTGCTGGAGGCGGCCCTGCGACGCGGGCGCCCGGGCCCGTACCAGGTGCAGGCCGCCATCGCCGCGGTGCACGCCGGCGCCGCCTCCGCGGCGGACACGGACTGGGCGCAGATCCTCGCCCTCTACGACGTGCTGATGCGGATGTCCCCCACCGCCGTGGTGGCGCTCAACCGCGCCGTCGCCCTGGCCCGGGTCGATGGCGCCGCCGCCGGGCTGGAGGTGCTGGACGGGCTCGAGGGCCTGGACGCCCACGCCCCGTTCCACGCCGCCCGCGGCCACCTGCTGGCGGAACTGGGCCACGCCGACGCGGCGCGCGCCGCGTACGCCCGTGCGGCGGAGCTCAGCGCGAACGCGGTCGAGGAGGCCTACCTGCGCCGGCGCGCGGAGGGCTAGACCCGCCGGCGACCACCCAGCTCGTGCAGCATCCGGTCGATCTCCAGGGCGACCCCCACGGCATCGGCCTTCAGCGGCCCGTCGGCCCGGTCGGCGACGTGCCAGGCCTCCCCGCCCAGGTAGCGCAGCCGCACCTCGGCGTCGCGCAGGCCGACGGCCCGCTCCGCCTCCGCGGTGAGGTAGTCGAGGATCTCGCGGATCTCGGTCTCGTCCCACACGACCGGCTTCCCCGGCCACTCCTTGTTGCGCACGATCAGCCACCACAGGAACACGACCAGGGGCATCTTCAGCAGGAAGACGCTGAACAGCACCCACAGCGACTGGATCGCCCCGTGGCCGTTCCACAGCGGCGTGAACGCGGCGAGCGTGCCGCCGAACAGGGCGAGCACGATGAGCGTGACGATCAGGCCGCCCATGTGGCGACGGCGGATCCGCCCCGCGTCGTCGAACAGGAACCGCGTGAGCACGGCGTCCCCCCGCCGGTCGTGCCTGCGCCCGCGTCCGGCGCGGCGCCGGACGGGGACCCTCCCCCCGGGGCCAGTGTCGTACCACGGCGTGAGGCCGACAAGCCCACCGGCGCGGGTCGTCCGTCCCCGGCGACGGCCGGGGGCAGGACCTCACCGCCGCGGGCAGACGGCGCCCTCGCGGTCGACGTACGCCTGCCACCTCGCGGCCCAGCCCCCGAAGCCCCGGCCGGGGTGGGACCGCTCGAGCGCCCGGAGCAGGTACACGTGGTAGCAGTGGTAGTTGAGGTCGGCGAGGTGGGTGCCGGGCGGGCGCCCCGGGGTCCCGCGGCCGTAGAGGCTCCAGACGCCCGTGTCGTGCGCGGGCAGGTGACGGGCGAGCGTCGTGACGCCCTCCTCGGCCAGGGCGCGCGCGAGTCGCGCCGCCGCGGCGGCCTCGGGGTGCACGGGGGGCGCCATCGGGGC
>DATMJR010000183.1:0-5058 GCA_035553775.1 Miltoncostaeaceae bacterium
GAGCAGGCCGAGGGCGCCGTGCTCGCGGCGCGCCATGGGGCCCTATCGTACGAAGCGCGGCGGGTGCGTGTCGGCCAGCCAGCCCTCGACGCTGTCCCGGTAGGCCGGCACCAGCTCCCCGTGGGGCCGCGCCGCGAGCACGGCGCCCTCGGCCTGCTCCGGCGGCACCCCGCGCAGGCGGAGCACGGCGTAGGCCACCATCACCGAACGCCGGCGCCCCTGCTGGCAGTGCACCAGCACCCGGCTGTCCGGGTCGTCGGCGAGGGCCTGGGCGGCGAACCGCGCGGCGGCCGCCCAGCGGGAGGGGTCCTTGGGGCGCCCGTCGTCCCACATGGGGGCGTGGGCGACGTGGTCCTCACCGAGCACGCGCCGCGCCGCCCACAGGTCCTGGCTGATCGTGGTCTGCAGGGGCGCGCGGCAGACCACCAGGTGGGTGATGCCCTGCGCGGGCAGGGCGTCGATCTCCGTGCCCACCGGGATCGCGCCGATGGCGAGGCGCGGCTCGCCGGGAACCCACGAGAGCCCGCGCAGATGCCGCTTGGGCCCGTAGACGCCGGTGCTGACGCGGTGGAGGAGCCGCCGCACCTACAGGTCGTCCCGGCCGGGCAGGTCCTGCGCGCGCCCGAGCACGATCGCCGCGTTGTGGCCGCCGAAGCCGAAGGCGTTGGAGACGGCGAGGTCCACGCGCGCCCGGCGCGCGGTGCCGAGCACGTGGTCGACGCCGACGCAGTCGGGGTCGAGCGCCTCCACGTTGATCGTCGGCGGCACGACGCCGGTCGTGATCGCCAGGGCGGTGAAGCCGGCCTCGATGCCGCCCGCCGCTCCGAGGCAGTGCCCGGTCATCGACTTGGTGGAGCTCACCAGGCAGCGCGCGGCGTGCTCCTCGCCCAGCGCCGTGCGGATGACGCGCACCTCGCTGGGGTCGCCGACCGGGGTGGAGGTCGCGTGCGCGTTGACGTAGTCCACCTGCTCGGGGGCCGCGCCGGCGTCGTCGAGCGCCATGCGCATGGCGGCCGCCGGCGCGGCGCCCGTGGGGTCCGGCTCGGTGAGGTGGTGGGCGTCGCCGGTGAGGCCGTAGCCGAGCACCTCGGCGTACACGGCGGCACCGCGCGCACGGGCGTGGCCCTCCTCCTCCAGCACGAGCACCGCCCCGGCCTCGCCCATCACGAAGCCGTCGCGCCCCGCGTCGAAGGGACGGCTGGCGTGGGCGGGGTCGTCGTTGCGCGTGGACAGGGCCCGCATCGCGTTGAAGGACGCCAGCCCGATCTCGTTGACCGTCGTCTCGGTCCCGCCCGCGAGGATGACCTCGGCCCGCCCGAGCCGGATCGCGTCGAAGGCCTCGCCCAGGGCGTGGTTGGAGGTGGCGCAGGCCGACACGGTGGCGAGAAGCGGGCCGCGCAGCCCGAGCGTCATGGACACCTGGGCGGCCGCCATGTTGGGGATCATCATGGGGATGAACAGGGGCGACAGACGGTCGGGGCCGCGCTCCAGCAGCACGGACGTCTGGTCGACGAACGTGCCCAGGCCGCCGATGCCGCTGCCCACGTAGACGCCGGCCCGGTCGCCGATGCGCGCGGCGTCGAGGTCCGCGTCGTCGAGCGCCAGGCGCGCGGCCGCCACGGCGAACTGCGCGAAGCGGTCCATGCGCCGCGCCGCGCGGCGGTCCATGAACTCCTCGGGCGCGAAGCCCCGCAGCTCGCACGCGAAGCGCGTCGGGAGCCGCGAGGCGTCGAAGCCCGTGATGGGTGCGGCGGCCCCGCGGCCCGCCACCGCGGCGGCCCAGTTCTCGTCGCGTCCCACCCCGAGGGCGGAGACGACGCCGATGCCGGTGACCACGACGCGGCGCAGCGGCCGCTCCCGGCGCGTGGCGGCTGCCGTGCTCACATGGACAGCCCACCGTCGACGGTGAGCACCGTCCCGGTGACGTACGCGGCGCCGGGGCCGCACAGGAACGCGACGGCGGCCGCGACGTCCTCGGGCGTGCCGAGCCGGCCCAGGGGCGTCGCACCCAGCACCCCGGCGCGCTGCTCGTCGCTGAGCCCGGCGGTCATGTCGGTGGCGATGTAGCCGGGCGCGACGGCGTTGACCCGCACCCCGCGGGGCCCGGCCTCGCGGGCGAGCGACTTGGCCATCCCGATCAGCCCGGCCTTGGCCGCGGCGTAGTTGGCCTGGCCGGCGTTGCCCGTGATGCCCACCACGGAGGACACCGCCACGATCGACCCCGCGCGGCGGCGCAGCATCCCCCGCAGGGCGGCGCGGGCGACGAAGAAGGCGCCGGTGAGGTTGGTGTCGATCACCGTGCGCCAGTCCTCGGCCGACATGCGCAGCGCGAGGCCGTCGCGGGTGACGCCCGCGTTGAGCACCAGGGCGTCCAGCGGCCCGAGCTCCTCCTCGGCGCGCGCGACCATGGCGGCGGCCTGGTCCTCGACGGCCTGGTCGCCCTGGACCGTGACGCCGCGGCGGCCCGCCGCGGCGACGGCGGCGGCCGTGCGGTCGGCGCCCGCCGCGTCGGCGACGAAGCCGACGGCGACGTCGAAGCCGTCCGCCGCGAGCGCGGCGGCCGACGCCGCCCCGATGCCCCGGCTGGCGCCGGTGACCAGCGCGACCGGCACTAGCCCTCCACCAGCACGCCGAGGTCGCCCGGGGTGCCGATCTGCACCGTGTCGGTGTCCCGGCGCACCCGCTTGACCAGACCGGACAGCACGCGGCCGGGGCCGAGTTCCACGAAGCGGGTCCCGCCGGCCTCGAGGGCGTGCGCGACGGCCGCGCCGAAGCGGACGGGCGCCGTCAGCTGGGTGAGCAGGATCTCGCGCATGCGCTCGGCCCCCTCGCGCTCGGCGGTGGTCGTCGACAGGAACGGGATGGCCGGCGGGGCGGGCTCCCAGGCGGCGAGCGCCGGCGCCAGCCGGTCGGCCGCGGGGGCCATCAGCGGCGAGTGGAAGGCACCGGCCACCTGGAGCCGGGTCGCCCGGCCCCCCGCCTCCGCGACCAGCCCCAACAGGCGGTCGACCCCCTCGGCCGTGCCCGACACGACCACCTGGCCCGGGCAGTTGAAGTTGGCCGGCCAGACGTCGCCGGCGCGATCGCACAGCGCGGCCACCTCCTCGTCGCCCGATCCCAGCACGGCGGCCATCGTGCCGGGGCGGGCGTCGGCCGCGGCCTGCATGGCCGCCCCGCGCTCGGCGACGAGGCGAACGGCGTCGGCGAAGCCGATGGCCTCCGCGGCCACGAGCGCCGAGTACTCGCCCAGGGAGTGCCCCATCACCAGGTCGCCCGTGAGCCCGTGCTCGGCCGCCACGCGCCAGGCGGCGACCGACACCGTGACCAGGGCCGGCTGGCAGACGTCGGTCTGGGTGAGCCGCTCCGCGGGGCCCGCGAAGCAGATCTCGGACAGGGGGTACCCCAGCACCTCGTCCGCCTCGGCGAAGGTGGCGCGGGCGGCCGGGAACCGGTCGTGGAGCTCGCGCCCCATGCCAACGAACTGGGCGCCCTGCCCGGGGAACATCAGCACGTTCACGGCTCGTACCTCGCGACGGCGGAGGCCCAGGTGAGGCCGGCGCCGAATCCCACCATCAGCACCAGGTCGCCGGGGTTGAGCGCGCCCGCGTCGCGCGCCTCGGCGAGCACCAGCGGGATGGACGCGGCCGAGGTGTTGCCGTACCGGTCCAGGTTGTTGAACACCCTGGCGGGATCGATGCCGATGCGGGCGACCGCGTGCTCGATGATGCGGACGTTGGCCTGGTGGGGCACCAGGAGGTCGATCTGGTCCACGCCGACCTCCAGGGCGTCGAGCAGGCGCAGCGCGCTCTCCTCCATCACCCGGGTGGCGAAGCGGAAGACCTCCCGCCCGTTCATCTGCACATAGGCGTCCTGCGGGGCGAACGGCTGGGAGGCGGGGTGGCGGGTGCCGCCGACCGGGACGGCGAGCTGGTGGCCGCAGGAGCCGTCGGCCCCGAGCTCGAAGCCCAGGAAGCCGCCGGTGGTCTCGGGGTCGCCGGCCTGCACGAGCGCGCCGCCCGCGCCGTCGCCGAACAGGATGCAGGTGGACCGGTCGGTGGGGTCGACCAGGCGCGAGAACAGCTCGGCGCCCACCACGAGCACGTTGCGGGCCAGGCCCGCCTCGACCAGCGCCGAGGCCTGCGCGAGCCCGTAGACGAACCCGGAGCAGGCGGCCTGGATGTCGTAGGCGGCGGCGCGGTCGGCCCCGATCGCGCTCGCCGTGATGGCGGCCACCGACGGGAACAGGTGGTCGGGGGTGCACGTGGGCACGATCAGCGCGTCCACCTCGGCCGCGTCCAGTCCCGCTTCGGCGAGGATGACCCGGCACGCCTCGACGGCGAGGTCGCTGGTCGCCTGGTCGGGCGCGGCGTAACGCCGTTCGCGGATGCCGGTCCGCGACACGATCCACTCGTCGCTGGTGTCCAGGGTGCGCGCCAACTCCGCGTTGGTGACGACCCGGTCCGGCACGTAGCCGCCCACCGCGGACAGGCGCGCCCGGGCCCGGGTGCCGTTGCGCACCGCGATCACGCGGCGGACTCCGCGTCGACCAGCGCGAACGAGATCGTCGCCGAGCACACCAGGTCGCCGTCGCGCCGTGCCTCGCCGTCGCCCCACCCCAGGGCGCCGCGCGTGCGTGTCATGCGCGTCTCGAGCTCCAGCGTGTCGCCCGGCCGCACGGGGCGGCGGAAGCGGACCTTCTCGATGCCCGCGAAGAGCGCCAGGCGCCCGGCGTTGTCCGGCAGGCTCATCACGGCCAGCACGCCGGCCTGGGCGAGGGCCTCGACGATCAGCACACCGGGGGTGATCGGGTTGCCGGGGAAGTGGCCCGCGAAGAACGGCAGGTCCGGGCGCAGGGTCCAGCGGGCTCGGGCCGAGACGCCGGGCTCCAGGGCCAGGATCTCGTCGACGAACAGGAACGGCTCCCGGTGCGGGAGCAGGTCTTTCGGGTCGGGCAGCGGCACGCGGCGCACGATCGTACCCCATGCGCCGGTGCCGGCGGCCCGTACGCCGGCGGCGGCCCCCGGCGGGCGCACCGCCCGGCGGCAGACGACCCCGGCC
>DATMJR010000184.1:0-5063 GCA_035553775.1 Miltoncostaeaceae bacterium
GCTGGTGGTCGGCCCCCGGCGCGCGGCGGGCTGAGGTACCGGCCTGCGCGGCGCCACGGCCCCCCGGGCGGCGCGGTCGTCGCCGCGGACCTGGCACGGTCGAGACACGGACCGCCGCGGTCGATACGGGGGAGGTCGCCACGTCCACCGGGAGCCCGCCCGTGATCGTCCGCCTCGCCCTCGCCGCCGCCCTCGCCGCCGTCCCGGCGGCGCCCGCCGCCGCCATCTCGATCGTCTACGACGACCGAGCGGCCGCCGAGATGGTGTTCACGGGCCCCGGCGCCCTCTCGCCGGAGCGCGGCGGGTACCGGCAGGACCCCGGCCCCGGCGGGGTGTTCCGCGACCGCGCCACGAACGACGCGCACTCGCTGGGCAAGGTGCGCGCCCAGGACCTGGTCGGGCTCACCGCGCCCGCCATGGCCGCGCACCTGCGCGCCGCGGTCGACGCGTCCCCCTCGGGCCTGATCGGCGTGGACGAGATCGGCAACGCGTTCCGCGACCCGCGGGTGCGGCCGGCCTACAGGTGGGTGAACGTGCGCGGCACCCGCATCAGGGTCGCGGCGCACAACGACGTGCGGATCACGCCGGGTGGCTACCGCATCATCCGCCGCACGCAGGTCCCCCCGGTCCCGGGCCCCGCGCATCCCGGAGCGCGCCTGTCGGCGGCGATGGCGGAGCTGGCGGCGACCCCGCACCCCTCCGGCGGCAGCTACGCCGCGCGCGTGCACCTGTACATCGCCCCGGCGATGGTGACGGCCATCGGACTCGGGCGGGGGGAGCACTTCTCCCTGGACGCGACCGGCTCGCGGTCGGTGCGGCCGGCGTGGCGCGGCGTCGTGGGCGCGCTCGCGCACGCGGGCGGCGTGTGGCTGGAGATGTACCACGGCACCCGGGCCTCGGTGCCGGCCGCCGTGTGGCGCAACGCCCCGGGGCGGTTCGCCGACTACATCACCCGTCACGGGGGCGCCGGCGATGCGCGGGTGCACCTGCTGATCACCGGCGTGGCCGCGCCGCCGGCCGGGGCCCCGGCCGGCTGCGGCCGCCCCATGGCCTGCCAGTTCACCCTCGCCGCGTCGACCCCCGCCGGCCGCCGGGCCCTCGCGAACGGGGTCGGCGCCTACCGGGTCGGCGACCAGGCGGGCGAGTGGCTCGCGCAGGTTAACCGGTACATGCCCTAGGTGTAACCAGTCACTAGGTCGTTGACAGCCGGCTGATCGGCGGGAGGCCCCCGAGGCCGCTGTGGCGGCGGCGGTGGTTGTAGTACGCGAGCCAGTCTGTCAGGGCCTGCGCGCGCTGGCGGTTGCTGGTGAACGGCTGCGCGTAGGCCCACTCGCGCAGAAGGGTGCGGTTGAAGCGCTCGACTTTGCCGTTGGTCCACGGGCAGTGGGGGCGGATGAACACCTGCCGGGCCCCGAGCGTGGCGAGCGCCGCGGCGAAGGCGTGGCTGTGGCGGTAGGCAAAGGCGTTGTCGGTCATCACCCGCTGGATGGGCTCGATGCCGTGGGCGGCAAAGAACGCCGCGGCGCGGGTGAGGAAACCGGCGCAGGTGGTGCCGCGCTCATCAGGGTGGATCTCGGTGTAGGCAAGCCGCGTGTGGTCATCCACCGCCGAGTGCACGTAGTCGAACCCCAGGCCGTGCCCGCGCTTGGGACGACGCGAGCGGCCGTGGATGCGCCACCCGCCGCCCTCGGGGATCCGCCCGAGCTTCTTGACATCGACGTGGATCAGCTCACCCGGGGCCGCGCGCTCGTAGCGCCGGGCGCTTCGGCCGACGCGCCGCACCCGTGCGCCGGTCAGGGCGTCCAGCTCCGCGAGCCGCGGTAGGCCGGCGCGGCGGATCACGCGCCCCACCGTCGCCGGGCACGCCCCGAGCTCGGCGGCGATCCAGTCCTGTCCCCGCCGGGAGCTCGCGCGCAGTCGGATCACCGCCGCCTGCAGCTCCGGGCTGATCTGCCGCGGGCATCGGTGCGGCCGGCTCGAGCGATGGACCAGCCCGGTCGGGCCCTCCGCCCGGTGGCGGGCCACCCACTTGTAGATCGTGGTGCGCGAGCACCCGAGCTGGGCGGCCACGTCGGCGACCCGATGTCCTGCATCCACCCGGTCCACCGCCAAGCGCCTGCCGTGCACCGTCAAGCGCGCGTTAGCGTGACCCATGAGGACCCCCGATCCCAGGATGGCGTCAGACACCTCCACAGGGCCGGGGGTCCTCCAATCAGGTCAAGACGTCAACAACGTCATGACCGGCTACACCTAGGCGCGGCCGCGGAGGCGGTCCCCGCGGCCGCCGCCCGCCGCCGTCAGGACAGCGTCGGCAGCAGCGCCAGCAGGTCGTCGGCGTGGCGCTCCACGAACGCCGGGCCGATGCCGCGGATGGCCAGCAGCTCGTCGGCCGACGCGGGGCGGCGGCGCAGGATCTCCTCCAGCGTGGCGTTGGTGGCGACCGTGTAGGCGGGCTTGCCGTCGGCCGCCGCCGTGCGCCACCGGCGCAGCGCCTCCATCTGACCGGCGTCCACGGGCGGACCCTCGGCAGCGGACGGCGCGGGCGTCCCCCGCCGTCGCGCCCGCGGCGCGGGGGCCTCGGGCAGCTCCGGGGGCGCGCAGACGTCGCAGCAGCGCACCACCGGCGCGGGGGTCTCCTCGGAGCCGAAGTGGTCGAGCAGCCGCCGGCGCCGGCACACGTCGTCGCGCTCCACGAAGTCCTTGAGTGCCGCGTAGGCCGTCCAGCGCCTGTCGAGCGCGGCCCGGCATGCCGCCCGCACGGCGCCACGGTCGAGCGCGCCGGTGAGCCGGGCGGCGAGGCGGCCGCCGGGGGCCGGCGACAGCGCGACGGCCCCCGCACGCTCGGCCACCGCGAGCGCGATCCGCTGCCGGTCGTCCTGCCCGCGGGTGTCCACGAGCGCCACGCCGTCGTCCCCCGCGGCCCGCCGCAGGCCGCCCACCACGGTCTCCACCCGGTCCACGGTGACCTCGGACTCGCGGATGAACCGGACCAGCCGGCCCAGGTCCGCGCGCATCGCGAGGAGCACGGCCCGCGCGGGGGCGCCGTCGCGGCCCGCCCGGCCGGCCTCCTGGTAGTAGGCCTCCACGCTGGTGGGAAGCGCCCAGTGCCACACCGCGCGGATGTCGGCCTTGTCGATGCCCTGGCCGAAGGCGTTCGTCGCGACCATGACCTCGAGATCGCCGGCCATGAAGGCCCGCTGGGCCTCCTCGCGGGCGCCCTGGTCCATGCCCGCGTGGTAGGTGCCCGCCCGCAGCCCGTCCTCGGCGAGCATCTCCCCCACCTGCTCGGCGTCGCGGCGCGTCCCGCAGTAGACGATCGCCGGACGGCCCTCGGGCGCCGCCAGCCCAGCGCGCAGCAGCGCGCGCTTGCGCGCCACCGCACCGTCGCCGCCGAGGGCGACCACGTCGAAGGTGATGTTGGGGCGGTCGAAGCCGCGCCGGATCACCAGCGGATCGCGCAGGCCGAGCCGGGCGACGATCTCGTCGGCGACCCGCGGCGTCGCGGTGGCGGTGGCGGCCATCACGGCCGGCCGGCCGAGCTCGGCGATGACCGGGGCCAGGCGCAGGTAGTCGGGGCGGAAGTCGTGCCCCCACTCGGAGACGCAGTGCGCCTCGTCCACCACGAACAGCACCACCTCGCGCGCCGCCAGCGCCGCCCGGAACCCGGTGCTGGCGAAGCGCTCCGGCGCGCAGAACACGATCTGGGCACGGCCGTCGCGCACGTCGGCGAGCGCGCGCGCGTTCTCGTCGTCGCCGCGGGTGGAGGCGACCATCGCGGACCGGTGCCCGGCGGCCACGAGGCGGCGGTGCTGGTCGCCGATCAGCGCGATCAGAGGGCTCACCACGACCGTGAGACCGTCGCCCGCGAGGGCGGGCAGCTGGTAGCACAGGCTCTTGCCACCCCCGGTGGGCATCACCACCAGCGTGTCGCGCCCGTCGAGGGCCGCCTGCACCGCATCACGCTGACGTGGACGGAAGCCGGTGAGGCCCATCAGCGCGAGCAGGTCCTCGGGGCTCCGGTCCGTGCGGATGCGCGGGCGGGTGGCCGGCATGGCGGCGGCTCCGGCGGTGGGCGGAGCGGCCAGGTGGCGCCCCACCGCGGCCACGGCCGGCCGCTCGGCGGCGGTGAGCGCGGGGAACCCCTGCCGGGCGCGGGCCAGGTCACCGGCCGCGAGCGCATCGAGAACCACGGCCAGGTGCGGCGACGCGGGGGAGGCGCCGGCGAGCAGACGGCCCAGGCCCGTCAGCGCCGCGCGCTCCGCGGGCGTCAGCGCCGGCCAGCCGTCGCGCGCGGCGTCGAGTGCCTCGGGATCCCCGGCGGCGGCGCGGGCGAGGCTCAGCAGGACGTCACGCACGCACCCACGGTACCGGGCCCCGGCGACGGCCCCGCGGGCGCTACATCCAGCCCGGCGGCCGCAGCCAGCGCCGCGGCAGGCCCGCGTGGCAGTGCAGGCTGCGCGAGACCAGGCTGAGGGCCAGCGCGCCCAGGGCGTGGCCGAGGCGGGGGATCAGGTTCACCGCCCCCTCCAGGCGTCGATGGCGGCGAGCCGGTTCTCCAGGGACGGCACCGGGTGGAACACGCGCTCCACCCAGACCGGCCGGGACCGCTCGGTCAGGTTGCGGGACGCCAGCAGCTCCAGCGCGTCGCGCAGCACTCCCGGATCGCCGCCGGCCTCCAGCCAGAAGCGGTCGGCGGCGTACGCCTGCCGACGGCCCAGCGAGGGGAGCGCGAGGAGGCCGAGCCAGCTCCACACCGTCGCCGTGGCGGCGAGGGCGGCCACCACCTGGGCCGGCGATCCGGGGTCGGGCGCCAGCAGCGCGGCGGCCAGCGGCGGCGCGAGGGCGTACCAGGCGGCCGCGAACAGGATGCCGCGGCCGCGGTCGCGGCGGCGCCGGTGGCCGAGTTCCCGAGCCACCAGGCACGTGAGCTCGGGACGGCCCACCAGCGGG
This sequence comes from Miltoncostaeaceae bacterium, assembly GCA_035553775.1. Lineage (GTDB taxonomy): Bacteria > Actinomycetota > Thermoleophilia > Miltoncostaeales > Miltoncostaeaceae > DATMJR01. The sequence continues at coordinate 4,951 of DATMJR010000184.1, forward strand.
CGGCACGACGGGGTGAGCAGCAGCGTCCCCCCGGCCCAGCCGCCGTCGAGCGCGCGACCGGGGTCGTCCGTGAAGGCGACGGGGGGGACGCTGCTGCTCACCCCGTCGTGCCG
>DATMJR010000185.1:0-6734 GCA_035553775.1 Miltoncostaeaceae bacterium
ACGGATGACGAGGGCGTGGTCCACCGGGGGATCCTAGAGGGGCGCCGCTGGACGGCCCGCCGCCAAAGATGGTAATGGTTCCCAACATGAACATCCTCGGCGCACGTTCCCTGCGGCTGCCCGCCCTCCTCGCCGCCCTCCTGCTGCTGGTGCCGCCGCTGGCCGCCTGCGGCGGGGACGACGCCGCGGCCGACGACCGTCCCCGCGTGGTCGTGACCACGACCGTCCTCGGCGCCCTCGTGCGCGAGCTGGCCGGGGACGAGGTCGCCGTGGACGTCCTGATGCCCGACGGGGTCGACCCGCACGACTTCCAGCCCTCCGCGCGCGACGCGGAGCGGCTGCGCGGCGCCGACCTGGTCGTGGTGAACGGCCTGGGTCTCGAGGAGGGGCTCGGGGACGCGATCGCCCGCGCCCGGGAGGAGGGCGCGGCCGTGTTCACCGCGACCGACCACGTCACGCTGCGCCCCGCGGTCGAGGAGGAGGACCACGCGGACGAGGGCGAGGAGGACCACGGGCACGAGGGCGAGGAGGAGCACGCGGACGAGGGCGAGGAGGGCCACGCGCACGGCCCCGACGACCCGCACATCTGGCTCGACCCCGTCGCGATGTCGGCCGTGGTGGCCGCGCTCGGCCCCGAGATCGGCCGGCGCACCGGGGTGGACATGGGGGAGCGGACCGCCGCCGTGCGGCGTGACCTGCGGCAGCTCGACACCGACCTGCGGGCGCGGGCCCGCACGGTGCCGCCGGCCCGGCGGACGCTCGTGACGGGCCACGACTCGATGGGGTACTTCGCCGCCCGGTACGGGTTCCGCCTCGCCGGCACGATCATCCCCTCGCTGTCGTCCCAGGCCGAGCCCTCGGCGCGGCAGCTCGCCGAACTCGTGCGGGAGATCCGGGCGGCGCGGGTCCCCACCATCTTCACCGAGCTCGGGACGCCCACGCCGGTGGCGCGCAGCGTGGCGCAGGAGGCCGGCGTCGGCCTCGTCGAGCTGCCGACGCACACCTCGCCGGACGGCACCTACGCCGGGCTCATGACCACGCTCATGGACCGGGTCGTGGAGGGCCTGCGGGCGCCGCCGCCCTCCTGATGGACGTCCTCGTCACCCCCTTCCTGGACAGCGCGTTCATGCAGCGCGCGCTGCTGGCCGGCGGCCTGGTCGCGATCGCCTCGGCCGTCGTGGGCACCTTCGTGGTGCTGCGCGGCCTCGCCTTCATCGGCGATGCGCTCGCCCACGGGGTGCTGCCGGGCGTGGCCGGCGCCCTGATCCTGGGGGCCCCGACGCTGCTGGGCGCGGGGATCGGCGCGGCCGCGATGATCGCCGGCGTCACCCTGGTGACGCGCCGGTCGCGGCTGTCGGGCGACACCGCGATCGGGATCCTGTTCGCGGGGATGCTCGCGCTGGGGGTCGTGGTGGTGTCCCGCTCCGACTCGTTCACCGGCGACCTCACCCGCATCCTGTTCGGTGACGTGCTCGGGCTGTCCTGGGGCGACGTTCGAGGGCAGGCCCTCGCGACCGCGGCGGTCGTGGTCGCGGCCGCCCTCTGCGCGCGCCCCTTCCTGCTGCTGTCGGTCGATCCCGACGCCGCGACGGTGGCGGGTTTCCCCGCCGCGCGGTATCACGCGCTGATGCTCGCGCTGATCGCCGTCACCGTGGTCGTGTCGTTCCGGGCCGTCGGCACGCTGCTCGTGTTCGGGATGATCGTGGCGCCGCCGGCCACCGCCGCCCTGTTCGCGCGCCGCATCGGCGTGATGATGGCGGCCGCCGCGGCCCTCGGTGCCGCCTCGGTGTGGGTCGGGCTCGTCCTCTCGTATCGTCACGACCTCGCCGCCGGGGGGTCGATCGTGCTGGTGCAGGTGGCCGTCTTCTTCGCCGCGCTGGCCGCCGCGGCGGTCCGGCGGCCCGCGGTGGGAAGGCTGCGGTGAGGGGGGTCCCCGCCCGCCGCCCGGCGGCCGCGGCCGTGGTCGCCGAGGCCGCCGTGCACGCGCGGGGCGTCGCCGTCGGGTGGCACGGCCGCGCGGTGGTCGAGGGCATCGACCTCGTGGTCCCGCCGGGCACGTCGCTGGCCCTCGTCGGCACCAACGGCTCGGGCAAGTCGACGCTGCTGCGCACGCTGGTGGGCCTGCAGCCGTCCCTCGCGGGCACGCTGCGCGTGCTCGGGGCCCGCCCCGGTGCCGCGCCGGCGCGGGTGGGCTACGTGGGGCAGTTCCACCCGCGCGGCTTCGTGCTGCCGCTGCGCGCCGCCGACGTGGTCGCGATGGGGCGCTTCGCCCGGCGCGGGCTGCTGGGCCGCCCCGCCCGGGGCGACGGCGCCCTGGTGCGGCGGGCCCTCTCTCGGATGGACGCCGCGCACCTGGCGGACGCCCCGCTGCGCGAGCTCTCGGGCGGCCAGCAGCAGCGCGTATACGTGGCCCAGGCCCTCGCCGCCGAGGCCGACCTGCTCGTGCTCGACGAGCCCGCCTCCGGCCTCGACCCCTCCGCGCGCGAGGTCCTCCAGGGCGCGCTGGACGACGAGCGCGCGCGCGGGGCGGCGGTCGTCACGGCCACGCACGACATCCGCGACGCGCTGGCGGCCGACCAGGCGCTGCTGCTCGCCGGGCGGGTCGTCGCCGCCGGCCCGCCCGCGCGCGCCCTCACCCGCGACGCCGTCATGGAGACGTTCGGCCTGGTGCTCACCGACCTGCTGCCGGGCGTGCCCATCGCGGTCGACCCCGGGCACGCCCATGGCGCGCACGACCCGGAGCACCGGTGAGCGACCACGGGCACGGGCCCGCCGGGGACGCCTGGACCGACCACGCGGGCCGGGTCCTGAGCGAGGCCGGCTTCCGCTCCGGCGGGGCGCGCAGCGCCGTCATCGCCGTGCTCGCCCGCACGCCCTGCGCGACCAGCGCGCAGGGCATCTTCGACGCGCTCCGCGAGGAGGGGCGCCGGGTGGGCATCGCGAGCGTCTACCGGGCCCTGGAGCAGCTCGCCGCGCTCCGCCTGGTGACACGGCTCGACTTCGGCGACGGGGTCTCCCGGTTCGAGGCCGCCGACCCCAGCGGACACCATCACCACCATCTGGTGTGCACCGCCTGCGGGCGCGTGGACCCCTTCGAGGACGCCGACCTGGAGCGGGCCATCACGGGCACGGCCGGGCGTGCCCGTTTCGCGGTGGACGAGCACGACGTGGTGCTGCGGGGCCGCTGCGCCACCTGCGTCGCGGCGGGGTAACCGCCCAAACACCGGGGTATATTCCCCTTATTGCGGGCGCCGCCGCCCGCCGCCACCGTCGTCCGACGCGAGGAGCAGGCATGAGCGTGGAGAACGACCCGGACCCCAAGCTCGCCGAGTACGCCCACCCGGAGCGCCTGGTCACCACCGCCTGGCTCGCGGAGCGGCTCGACGACCCCCGGATCGTGATCGCGGAGTCCGACGAGGACGTGCTCCTCTACGACACCGGCCACATCCCGGGGGCGGTCAAGATCGACTGGCACCAGGACCTCAACGACCCGGTCGCGCGGGACTACGTCGACCCCGAGGGCTTCGCGGCCCTGATGTCGGGCAAGGGGATCACGCCCGACACCACGATCGTCTTCTACGGCGACAACAACAACTGGTGGGCGGCCTACGCGCTGTGGGTCTGCAGCCTGTTCGGCCACCGGGACGTGCGCCTGCTGGACGGCGGCCGCGCGAAGTGGATCGCCGAGGGCCGCCCCGTCACCACCGACGTGCCCCGGCGCACCGCGACGGAGTACCCGGTCGTCCCGCGCGACGACGCCACGATCCGGGCGTTCAAGGAGGACGTGCTCGGCCACATCGGCCGGGGTCCGCTCGTCGATGTCCGCTCGCCGGGCGAGTTCAACGGTGAGCTCACCCACATGCCCGACTACCCGCAGGAGGGCGCGCTGCGCGCCGGCCACATCCCCACGGCGCGCAACGTGCCGTGGCGCCGCGCCGCCAACGACGACGGCACCTTCCGGAGCGCCGCCGAGCTGCGGGCCATCTACGTCGACGAGCAGGGGCTGACGCCGGGCGACGAGGTCGTCTCCTACTGCCGCATCGGCGAGCGGTCGAGCCACACCTGGTTCGTGCTGACCCACCTGCTCGGCTTCCCCAACGTCCGCAACTACGACGGGTCGTGGGTGGAGTGGGGCAACTCGGTCCGGGTGCCCATCGAGAAGCCCGGGCACCCCGTGCGACCCGCCGTGGGGTCCGCGGCGTCGTGATGCCCCCCGCGCTCCAGGAGATCGTCGACGAGTTCGCCGACACGCCCCGCGAGATGCGGCTCGCCGTGCTGCTGGACTTCAGCAACGGCCTGCCGCCGCTGCCGCCGCGCTTCGCCGAGGCGGGTCTCCTGGAGCGCGTCCACGAGTGCCAGACGCCCTTCTTCGTGGCGGCCGAGGTGGAGGACGGGCGGGTGCGCCTGTTCTTCGACGCGCCTCCGGAGGCGCCGACCACCCGGGGGTACGCCGGCGTGCTCGCCGCGGGCCTGGACGGCGCCCGCGTGGAGGAGGTGCTCGAGACGCCCTCCGACTTCTACACCGGGATGGGCCTGGCCGAGCTGATCTCCCCGCTGCGCCTGCGGGGCATGGGCGCGATCCTCGCCCACATCAAGCGCCAGCTCGTCGCCCGGGGCGGCGCGGGCCGGGGGTGACGGCCACCGGCGGTGCGGTGGGCCCGCCGCGGGTCGGCGTGGTGACCGTGTCCGACCGTGCCGCGCGCGGCGAGTACGCCGACGAGGGCGGGCCGGCGGTGCGCCGCTACCTGGAGGAGGCGATCTCCGGCCCGTGGGAGTGCCGGGCGCGCCTGGTCCCCGACGAGCAGGAGGTGATCGCCCGCACCCTGGCGGCGCTCGTCGACGTCGACGGGTGCTGCCTGGTGGTCACCACCGGCGGCACCGGCCCCGCCCCCCGCGACGTCACCCCGGAGGCGACCGCCGAGGTGTGCGACCGGCTGCTCCCCGGTTTCGGCGAGGCGATGCGCGCCGCCTCGCTCCCCACGGTTCCGACCGCCCTGCTGTCCCGCCAGCTCGCCGGGCACCGCGGCGCCGCGCTGCTCGTCAACCTGCCCGGCCGGCCCGCGGCGATCGCCATGCACCTGGACGCCGTCTGGCCGGCGATCCCGCACTGCGTGCGGCTGCTGGGCGGACCCGAGATCCCCTCGCCGCGGGCGGCGCGGCCCGGCGGGTGAGCCGCTACGCCCCCGGCGGGTCGTCGCCGGGGGGCTCCCGGGCGGCGTCGCGCACGAGCGCCCGCGTGCTCCGGTCGATGCGGCCGTCGTCGCGCTCGGCGATCAGCAGGTATCCGAGGTAGCCGAACGCGAACACCAGCCCGACGGCGAAGCTGACCCACTCCAGGGTCGACCACCCCAGCAGCCACCCGGTCAGGACGGCGACGGCGAACGACACCGGCCAGATCGCGACCAGGAAGACCGTCAGCCGCCGCCGGGCGCGCGGGGTGAAGGCGGGCAGCGGGTGCAGCCCCTGCTGCTCCGCCGCGACGCGCGCCAGCAGCTCCTCCCGGCTCTCCGGGCGACGGCGCCCCGTGCCGGCGCCGGTCACCCCGTGCCCCCGGGGCGGTCGCCCAGCGTGATCGCCACGTCGCGGCGGGTGCCGTCGCGCAGGACGGTGACCGTGAGGCGGTCGCCCACCCGCCGGCTGGTGACCGCGAGGCTCACGTCGGCCATGTCCTCCACCGGGCGCCCGTTGACGGCGACGATCACGTCGCCGCCGCGCGGGGTGTCGGTGGGGCCGGTGCCGGACGTCGCCCCCCGGAGGCCGGCCTGCCTGGCGGGCCCGCGATCGTCCACCTGCACCACCATCACGCCCTTCACGCCGCCGAGGCCGTTCGCCTCCTGCACGGCGGGGAGCATCGGGACGCCCTGGATCCCCATCCAGGCGTGCTGGGCCTCGCCCGTGGCGATGATGCTCGCGGCCACCGGCCGCACGGTGTCGACGGGAACGGCGAAGCCGATGCCGTCGTTGCCCCCGCTCTCGGTGGCGATCTGCGAGTTGATCCCCACCACACGGCCGCGCGCGTCCAGCAGCGGCCCGCCGGAGTTCCCCTGGTTGATGGCGGCGTCGGTCTGGATGACGTTCTGGATGGTGGTGTCGTTGGGGGAGCTGATCGGCCGCTTCAGGGCCGACACGATGCCGCTGGTGACGGTCTGGTCGAACCCGAGCGGGTTGCCGATGGCGATGACGGCGTCGCCCACCGTGAGGTCGCGCACCGAGCCCAGGGGGGCCACGCGGGAGGCCTCGGGGAGGTCCTCGACCCGCAGCACGGCCAGGTCCACGTCCTCGTCGCGGCCCAGCACGCGGGCGTCCCGCTCGCTGCCGTCGCCGAAGACGACGCGGGCCCGCCCGGCGTCGCGCTGGATCACGTGGGCGTTGGTGAGCACGTGCCCGCGACGGTCGATCACGAAGCCCGTCCCGAGCCGGCCCGCCACGCCCGCGCCGGACTCCACCCGGACGACGCTCGGCGCCACCTGCCGGTAGACCTCGGCGATGCTCGGCGTGGCGCCCGGGCGCGCGGCGCCCCCGGCCCGCTCGGCGGGCGCCGGCAGGGGGACGGGGGGTTGCCCGTCGGGCGCCCCCGAGGCGGCGACCTCCCGGATGACGGTGGTCGTGCGCCCGTCGTCGCCGGCCACATCCACCACCGAGGTGACGCCCAGCGCCACGGCGGCGCCGACCACCGCCGGCAGGATCGCCGTGGTCAGCCACGCCGGCGGGCGGCGGCGCGGGCGCGGGGGGGT
>DATMJR010000186.1:0-11762 GCA_035553775.1 Miltoncostaeaceae bacterium
CTGGTAAAGTCCGCCCCATGAGCCGAATCGCCGAGGCGGCCCTGTCGATCCTGGCGAGCGGTCCCGCGGCCGTCGCCGACATCGGCCGGCTGCTGGCGAGCCGCGGCATCACCCGGGCGCGCGATCCGGGCGCGGCGGTGCGCCGGGCGTTGCGGGACGACCCGCGCGTCGTGCACCTGCCCGACGGGCGCCTCGCGCTCATCGACCAGGCCCTGCGCGGCGTGGTGCTGACCGTCCGCATCGGTCGCGACGCGCGTCTCCGGGGGGAGGTCGACACCGACGGCGACCTGGCACCCCTGGCGCTCCTCGGCCTGGCGGCGGTGCGGCTCCCGGCGCAGGCGCGCGCCGGCGACCTGCTGGCGGTGCGCGTGACGGATCCCGAGGCCGGCGGCCTCGAGGTCGCCGTGAGCCCCCCGGCCCGCGCCGTCGCGGCCGACGAGGCCGACCTCCAGAACGCGGTCTCGGCCCGGCTGGCGCGCACCAACGCCGGCCTGCCGGCCGCCGCGCCCGTCGCGCGTCTGGCGCCCCTGTTCCTGGCGGTCGCCGCGGCGCGGACGGACGCCTTCCGGAGCCCCGGGCGCCCGCTCACCGAGCAGCTGCGCGCGGGCGGCTGGGAGGTGCACCTGGGATGGGTCGGCGGGCGCGGCACGGCCTGGCGCCTGCTCACCGAGGAGGAGGTCGACGCGCTCGAGTCGGACGTCGCCGACCTGCTCGTCGCCGAACAGCACGTGGCCGCGGCGGCGCTGCAGGATCGCGTCGTGACCCTGCTCCGCCGCCACCTGCCCGAGCGCGTCCCGGCGGCGCGCCGGCGGCTCGCGCGGGTGCTCGGCCGCGCCGGCCGCGTGGAGGAGGCGCTCTCCACCCTCACGGCGGCCTTCCGGTTCGACGACCCGGAGGACCGCTACGAGGCCGCGCTGCTGGCGATGCGGTCCGGGGACGTCGTGAGCGCGCGGCGCTGGGCCAACGAGGGCCTCGCGTGGGCCGAGGCGGGCGAGGACACCGAGGTGGCCGCCTGCCTCGAGGACATCGCCTCCGACCTCGACGGCCAGGCGGCCTTCCTCGCGGTGCGCGACTGGCTGCCGCACGCCGACGCGGGGGCGGCGGCGGCCGAGCAGATGGTCGAGGCGCTGTCCGCCCCCCGGCGCTCGTATCTGGTCGAGGCGCTCGTGGAGGAGGCCTTCGAGGACGCCGACCCCGCGGCGGCACGGGCGCTCGTGGACGCCATGGGCGGTCTCGGCGACCAGGGGCGCGAGGTGTGCCTCGCGTGCGCCGCGGTGCTGCCGCGGCCGCTGGGGCCGATCGCCCGCCGGGCCGCCGCCGGCCGGGCACGGGCACGCCGGCCGTGGCTGCAGGGCCTCGTCGAGGCCGCGCCGGTGGCGGCCTGGGCGACCTCGCCGCTGCACGCCCCCGACCAGCAGCAGCTCGTCGTCGCGCTGCGCAAGGAGGCGGGGCGGGTGGCCCCCCTCATCGTGCTCGTCGACCACGCCTCCATGGGCGGCGCCGTCAAGGACGCCTTCTTCCTCCCGGACCTGGTGGAGCCGCGGCTGCGCCGGGAGATCTTCGCGCCGATGGCCGAGATCGGGCTGCCCTGCGACCCGATGCCGCTCGACGACGCCGTCGGGGCACTGCACGCGGGTCTCGCGCGTACGCGCGCCCTCGGCTGGGAGCTTCCGTCCGCCGCCCGGCAGCAGGTGCTCGCGCGCATCGACCGCTGGGTCGTGCGCCGCACCCCGGGCTCCCTCTAGTCCCCCGGGGCGCCGTCGCTACGCGGCGTCGCGCAGATCCGCGGGGGCCTCCCGGCCGCCCGCGGCAGGCAGCTGCTCCGGGGGGGCCGCCGCGTCGCCCACCTCGAGCGGGCGGCGGGTCCGGGGCCGCACGGCCACGGTCAGCACCACGGCGGCCAGCGCCGCGACGGCCGCGGCCCACCAGGCGCCGGCGCGCCCGGCGAGGGCCGCCAGCCCCAGCAGGCACGGCACTGCGATCAGGCACAGGGCCGCGAGACCGGCCCGCTCGGCCGGCCGGCGCGTCGCCCCGCGGGCGCCGAGCCCGAGGACGGCGACGAGCCCGAGGATCGCGAGCGCAGCCGCCACACCGGTCACCGTGCGTCCTCCGCGTCGAGTGTCCGCGGCCGGCACCACCACCCGGCCTCGTCGAGTGTCCGCGGCCGGCACGACCGCCGGCCTACGGTGCGCCCGTGCGCATCGTCGTACGGGCACTTGGCGGCGCGCGGTGCCGCCCCTGCCGGGGGAGCCGCGGACGCAACATCCGTTGCGTGTGCGATAATCCCGGGCATGGCCGATCTGCCCGCGAACCTCGTCTCCGCCTTCTCGGTGCTCGATCCCGAGCTGGCGTCCAACCTCACCGAGGCCCTCAAGCCCGTCGCGGGCGAACTGGGCCCCCGCGAGCAGGCCGTCCTCGAGCGACTGGCGAACGGAATCGCCACCGGTGCCAAGCCCGCGGAGCTCAACGCGTTCGTGCGGCTCCTCCCGGTCACGGTCAGCCGGGCGGTCCAGCCGGTGATCGAGCCGGTCATCGCCGCCGCCTGAGCGCCGGGGGCGGAACCCCGTCGTGACGGGGCCGCTCGTCGTCATCGGGGGTGACGCCGCGGGGATGTCCGCCGCCGCGGAGGCGCGTCGCCGCGATCCCGCGCGACCCGTGGTGGTGCTGGAGCGGTCGGCGCACGTGTCGTACTCGGCGTGCGGCCTCCCCTACTGGCTGGGGCGGGTCGTCCCCGCCCGTGAACACCTGGTGGCGCTCACGCCCGAGGAGGCGCGCGATCGCCGCGGCATCGACGTCCGCACGGGGTGCGCGGCCGAGTGGATCGACCCGGAGGCCCGCCGCGTGGGCACCTCCGACGGCGCGGTGGGCTACGGCGCGCTGATCGTCGCGACGGGCGCGCGGCCCGTGCCGCCGCCGGTCCCGGGAGTCGACACCCCCGGTGTGCACCTGCTGCGCAGCATGGACTCGGCCATCGCCCTCGACGACGCCCTGGCGCGCCATGCCGGGGGACGCGTGCTGCTGGTCGGCAGCGGGCCGATCGGGCTCGAGATGGCGCACAACCTGTGCCGGCGCGGATTCGACGTGCACCTGGTCGAGGCGGCGCCGCGGCTGGTGCCCGGCTTTCCGGAGGAGCCGGCGGCACGGGTGGAGGCCGCGCTGGAGGCCGGCTGCGCCACCGCCCGCACCGGGCACGCCGTCGTCGGACTGGCACCCGCGGGCGGGGGAGTGGAGGTGCGCCTGCGGGCCGGCGCGGCCGAGTTCGCCGAGGAGTACGACCTGGTGCTCCTCGGCACCGGGGTCGCGCCGCGGGCCGAGCTGGCGGCCGCCGCCGGCTGCGCCCTGGGCGCAGCCGGCGCCGTGCGCGTCGACCGGCGGGGCCGCACGAGCGTGCCCGGCGTCTGGGCCGCCGGCGACTGCGCCACCTCCTGGCACCGCGTGGCCGAGCGCGAGGTGTGGACGCCCACCGCCACCGTCGCCACCCGGGCCGGCCGGGTCGCCGCCCGGGACGCCTGCGCCGAGCTGGGCGGCGGGGCGGCCACCGGGGACGACCGTCCGCCGGCCCTCCTGCCCGGGGTGCTCGGGTCGTGGGTGAGCGAGGCCTTCGGCCTCGGCTTCGGCGCGACCGGCCTGGACGACGGCCCCGCGCGGGAGGCGGGCTTCGCCCCCGAGACGGTGACCCGCACCGGCCGGGACCGCAGCGGCTACATGCCGGGTGTCGAGGAGGCGACCGTCCGCCTGGTGTACGACGGCCCCACCGGCCGGCTGCTCGGCGGGCAGGCGGTCGGCGGCCACGGCGTCGCGTCGCGGCTGCACGCGATCGCGCTGGCCGTCGCGGCGGGCATGACCGTGGACGACCTCGCCGCCGTCGACCTCGCCTACGCCCCACCGCTGTCGCCCCTGCGGGACCCTCTGCAGCTCGCCGCCGGAGCCGTCGTGGGCGACGCCGCCTAGTCCGAGCGGTCCGGGAGGAGCGCCGGGGGGACGCCGGCGGGCATCGCCGGCTCCGGCAGGTGCATCGCCTCGAGCGTGTCGACCACGGTCTGCAGCACCGCCCAGTCGCGCACCCACTTGCGGTCGGCGGGGACGACGTACCAGGGGCAGTCGTCGGTGGACGTACGGGCGATCGCCTCCTCGTAGGCCGCCATGTACGTCCCCCACAGCGGGCGGCGCGCGAGGTCCTCCGCGCGGTACTTCCACCGCTTCAGCGGCTCGGCGACCCGCTCCCGCAACCGCTCCAGCTGGACCTCGGGGGAGATGTGCAGCAGGAACTTGACGATCGCGACGCCCTCGTGGTGCATCCGCGCCTCCCACTCGGCGATGGCCGCGAAGCGCGGCCGCCACACCGTCTCCGGCGCGAGCCCCTCCACGCGCACCACCAGGACGTCCTCGTAATGCGAGCGGTTGAAGACGCCGATCTCGCCGCGCGCGGGCATCGCACCGACGATGCGCCACAGGAAGTCGTGCCGGCGCTCCTCCTCGGTGGGCGCCGAGAACCCCCGCACCTGCAGGATCATCGGGTTCAGGTCGCGCACCAGCGCGCGCGCCACGCCGTCCTTGCCGCTGGCGTCCATGCCCTGCAGCACCACCAGCAGGGCCCGGGTGCCGTCGGCGGCGAGGAGCGACTGCAGCTCGCGCAGGCGCCGTGACAGCGCCGCGACCGCGTCGCGGGCCTGCTCCTTGCCCGCGAGGCCCAGCGTGCCGTCGGTGGCGCGGTGCCCCAGCGCGGGAGCGTCCCCCGGTCGGATCCGGATCCCGGCGAGTCCCCCATCGGACGTCCGCGTCATCGGGCGAGCCTACCGGCGGCACCGGAGCCCGTCGTCGGCGGCCCGTCGGGGCGCTAGCGTGCGCGGGATGAGTCCCCAGCAGAAGGCCACCGCCGCCGTCGCCGCCGTGGTCGTCGTCGCCGCGGCCACCGGCCTCGCCCTCACCCAGCGCGACGACGCCCCGGCGCCGCCGCCCGCCACCACCGCCCAGGGGCCGGCGTCCGCCGCGCGGCCCGCGACCGCTCCGGCGGCGCCCGCACCGGCGCGCGCCACCGCCACCGGCTACCGCCTCGTGCGGGTCGCCGGGAACCTCGGCGACCCCCTGTACGTCACCGCCGCCCCCGGCCGTCCCAACCGGCTCTACGTGGTGCGCCAGAGCGGCACGGTGGTGATCCTGGAGCGCGGGCGCCGGCTCCCCCGCCCCTTCCTGGACGTGCGCGGCGCGATCCGCTCGGGCGGCGAGCAGGGCCTCCTGGGCCTGGCGTTCCACCCCGAATACGCCCGCAACCGGCGCCTGTTCGTGAACTACACGGACCGGGCCGGCGACACGCGGGTGGTGGAGTACCGGGCGAACGCGGCCGGCACCGCGGTGGCGCCCGGCTCGGCGCGCGTGCTGCTCTCGCAGGACCAGCCCTACAGCAACCACAACGGCGGCATGCTCGCGTTCGGCCCGGACCGGCGCCTCTACATCGGGCTCGGCGACGGCGGGGGCGGCGGTGACCCGCTGCGGGCGGGGCAGGACCTGTCCACGTTCCTCGGGAAGATCCTCCGCATCGACGTCGACGGGCGGCGGCCCTACGCGGTGCCGGGCGACAACCCGTTCCGGGGCGTGTCCGGCGCCCGCGGCGAGATCTGGCACTACGGGCTGCGCAACCCCTGGCGCTTCTCCTTCGACCGCGGCACCGGGGACATGTGGATCGGCGACGTCGGCCAGAACGCCCTGGAGGAGATCAGCCGGGCGCCCGCGGGACGCGGCGGTCTCAACTTCGGGTGGAACGCCTTCGAGGGCCGGCGCCGGTTCGGCGGCACCCTGCGGCCGGGCAGCCGGCACACGCCGCCGGTGACCCAGTACGGCCGCGACCGGGGCGTCTCGGTGACGGGCGGCTACGTGTACCGCGGCCCGGCCGTCCCGGCGCTGCGCGGCCGCTACCTGTTCGCCGACTACGGCACCGGGCGGGTCTGGAGCATCCGCGCCGGAGCGCGACCGGGCGGGCTGCGGGAGGAGACCGGCCGGCTCGGCGTGCGGCTCGGCAACATCACCTCCTTCGGCGAGGGCGCCGGGGGCGAGCTGTACGTGCTCTCGGGGGACGGGCTGTACCGGCTGGCGCGCCGGTAGACGCGCGGGGGGCGCGGCCGCAGTCCGGTAGCCTCACGTCGTGGCCGACGCCCCCCAGACGCCCCTGAACCCGACCGAGGGCTGGGGCGTCGTGCACCTGCTCCTGCGCGCGGCACCGGGCGCCGAGGCGCGGCCGGTGCTGGACGCGATCGCGGCCTTCACGGCCGACGATCCCCAGCAGGTGATCGCGTTCTCGGTGCTCGGCGGCCGCGCGGACCTCGGGTTGATGGCCCTCGGCCCGGACCTGGACGCCCTCGACCGGTTCGTCAAGGCCGTGCTCCGCGGCCCGGTGGAGGTGGTCGACTCGTTCGTGTCGCTCACCGAGCTGTCCGAGTACACCACCACCGAGGACGACGAGCGGTCCCGGCTCGCGCGGGAGGGCGCCGAGGACCTCGAGGGGGCCCTCGCGGCGTGGCGCGCGCGCATGGCGGACTACCACGAGGCGCGGCTCCACCCCCGGCTGCCGCGGCGGCGGATGATCGCCTTCTACCCCATGGCCAAGACGCGGCTCCCGGGCGCCAACTGGTACGCGCTCGAATTCGAGGAGCGCAAGCGCCTGATGCTCGGCCACGCCCGGGTGGGGCGCCGCTACGCGGGACGCGTCCTGCAGCTCATCACCGGCGCCACGGGGCTCGACGACTGGGAGTGGGGCGTCACGCTGCTCGCCGACGACCCGTCGGCGATCAAGAGCATCGTCTACGAGATGCGCTTCGACGAGGTGAGCGCGCTCTACGGCGATTTCGGGGCCTTCTGGACGGGCCTCGTCATGGACCCCGGCGACGCCCTCGCGCGCGCCGGGCTCGTCATCTGACACAGCGGCCGGACGGGGAGTGGGATGCGCGGTCTGACCTTCCAGGGAAACGGCGTCGTGCGCGTGGAGGAGGTGCCGGACCCGGCCCTGCTCGAGGGCACCGACGCGATCGTGCGGGTGACGATGGCGGGGATCTGCGGATCCGACCTCCACGTCCTCCATGCGGGCGAGGCCTTCCAGTTCCACCCCGGATCGCGGCTCGGCCACGAGTTCCTGGGCACGGTCGAGGCGGTCGGCGCGGGTGTGAGGACCGTCGGCCCCGGGGACCGCGTGCTGGTGGCCGTCGGCATCAGCTGCGGGACCTGCGTCTACTGCCGCGAGGGCCTGCGCTCGGCCTGCGTGCGCTCGTCCATGTTCGGGTGGGCCCCCCGCCTGTGGCGGCACGGCGGTGACGTCCAGGGCGGCCAGTCGGAGTTCGCGCGGGTGCCGCTCGCCGACGCGACGCTGATCCCCATCCCCGAGTCGCTGGCCGGGCGCGAGCACGAGGAGCGCCTGCTGCCGCTCATCGACGTGATGTCCACCGGCTGGCACGGGCTGGTGACGGCGCGCACCCGCGCGGGCGACGACGTGGTCGTGATCGGCGACGGCGCCGTGGGCCTGTCGGCCGTGCACGGGGCCCGGGCGATGGGCGCGGAGCGGATCATGTGCCTCGGCCACCACCCGGACCGGCTGGCGATGGCCGAGCGCCTCGGCGCCACCCACGTCTCGCCCAGTCGCGACACCGAGGAGATCCGCGAGTGGGTCCGCGGCATCACCGACGGCCAGGGCGCCCACACGGTGATCGACACGGTCTCCAACACCGCCTCGATGGAGGCGGCCCACGCCGCGGCCCGGGCCGGCGGCAGCATCGCCTGCCTGGGGATGGACCACTTCATGGGCAAGACGCCGCAGGTCAACTGGTACGACCAGTTCGTGCGCAACATCACCGTGACCGGGGGCCTGGTGCCGTTCGGCCACTACCTGCCCACGCTGCTGGAGCTGTCCGAGCGCGGCGCGATCGACCCGAGCCCGATGCTCACCACGCGGCTGCCGCTCGCCGACGCCGCGGACGGCTACCGCCTGATGTCCGAGCGCGCCGAGGGCGTGGTCAAGGTCGCCCTGCGGACGGACGCGTGAGCGACCTCCCGGCCGCGCTCGCCGACCGCCTCGCCGCGGCCGGGCAGGAGCACCTCGTCGGCGCGGTCGCCGCGGCGCCGCCGGATGCGCGCCCGGGGCTGGTGCGCGAGATCGCCGACCTCGACCTCGACCTGGTCGCCGACCTCGTGCGCCGCTTCGTGCGCGACGGCGGGGCGGGCGCCGACCACGGGATGGGCGAGATCGGCCCGCCCGACGCCGTCCCCCTCGGCGACGACGAGGGCTCGCGCCGCCGGCAGGCGGAGGCCCACGCGCGCGGGATCCGGGCACTGGGCGCGGGAGAGGTCGCCCTGGTGCTGCTCGCCGGGGGCCAGGGCTCGCGTCTGGGGTTCGAGGGACCCAAGGGGCTGTACCCCTTCGGCCCGGTCACCGGGCGCACCCTGTTCGCGCACCACGCCGCCCGCGTCGCCGCGCTGCGGGCCCGGCACGGCGCGCCGCTGCCCCTGTACGTGCTGACGTCGCCGGTCAACGACGAGGTCACCCGGCGCGCCTTCGACGAGGCCGGCCACTGGGGGCTCGACCCGGCCTCGGTGCGGTTCGTGGTGCAGGGCACGCTCCCCGCGGTCGACCGGCAGACGGGGCGGATCCTGCTCGACAGCCCCGGGCACCTGGCCCTGTCGCCCGACGGTCACGGCGGACTGCTGATGGCGCTGCGGCGCGCGGGGTCGCTGGACGAGATGGAGGCGGAGGGCGTCCGCACCTTCTTCACCTTCCAGGTCGACAACCCCCTGGTGCGGATCGCCAACCCGGTGTTCGTCGGCCATCACCGGGAGGCGGACGCGGACATGTCGAACCTGGCCGTGCGCAAGATCGATCCCGCGGAGCGCGTGGGCGTCATCGCCCGCGTGGACGGGCGCACGGGCGTGGTGGAGTACTCCGACCTGCCCGACGAGCTCGCGGCCTGGCGGGACGACGCCGGCGACCTGGTGCTGTGGGCGGGCAGCATCGCGACGCACCTCATCGAGGTCGCCTTCGCGCGCGAGCTCACCGAGGGCGGACTCCGGCTGCCCTACCACCGCGCGATCAAGAAGGTGCCCCACGTGGACGCGGGCGGCGCCCGGGTGGAGCCCGACGCGCCGAACGCCGTCAAGTTCGAGACCTTCATCTTCGACGCGCTCCCGTTCGCGCGGCGGTCGGTCACCATGGAGGTCCCCCGCGAGGTGGACTTCAGCCCGATCAAGAACGCGACCGGCGCGGACTCGCCCGAGAGCTGCCGCCGCGATTGCAACCGCCTCTGGGCCGGGTGGCTGGAGCGCGCGGGCGCGACCGTGGTGCGCGATGCCGCCGGAGAGCCGCCGGACATCGAGATCGACCCCCGCCTCGCGCTCGACGCGGAGGAGCTGGCCGCGCGGCTGCCGCCCGGCCGCGTCGTGGACCGGCCGACCGCCCTCGGCCCCGGCGACGCCGCGGGCTGAGCCCGGCCCGCGCTACCCCCGCACCACCGGCCAGCCGCTGACGATCGGGAACGGGCGCACCGGCCCCGCCCCCCCGGGGTGGATCTCGAAGTGGACGTGCGGGGGAGTGCCCTGCGCGTCCCCCGTGGTGCCCACGTAGCCGAGGACGGTCCCGCGGGCGACCGCCGCGCCCTCGCGCGCGGCCGGCCCGAACGCCGACAGGTGCGCGTAGTAGAACGCGGTCCCCGACCGGTCGCGCAGCCACAGACGCCACCCGCCCAGGCCGTTCCAGCCCACGCGGAACACGGTGCCGTCGGCCACGGCCACCAGCGGCGTGCCCGTGGGCGCGAACAGGTCGATCCCCTGGTGGAGCCGCCCGCCCGGCCGCCCGGCCAGCCAGTCGTCGCTGTAGCGCGCCCCGCCCTGCACGGGGAACACGAACGCCCCGCCCGCCGGCATCACCGCCAGCTGTGCCGCCCCCGGGGCGTAGGGCAGCCCCGACGCGGCCTGGGCACGCTGGGCGGCGAGCAGGGCGGCCTGGCGGCGCCGGCGCTCCCGCTCGGCGGCGATCGCGCGACGCAGGTCGCGCCGCGCGCCGCGCAGCAGCGACTCGCGGGCGGCCACCGCGGCGGCCAGCTCCCGCCGCCGGTCGGCGAGCTCGCGCGCGCCGCGCTCGGCCCCGCGCTGGTCCTCGGCCAGCCGCCGCGACAGCGCATCGGCCCGCCGCCGCTCGCGCCGGATCGTGTCCACCACGCGGGCGTCCTGCCGGGCGACGCGGTCCATCAGCTCGCGCACCCGGGCGGCGTCGCCCACGGACCCCGAGGCGAGCACCAGCTCCAGGGGCGAGGGCTCGGGGGTGGCGTAGAGGGCGCGCATGCGCGTGGTGAGCAGGCGCGTGGCCGATCCGTCCTCCCGGCGGGCCCGCGCCAGGTCGGTGCGCGCGGCGCGCAGGCGCGTGGTCACCCCCTCGAGCCGGTCGACCGCCCGGTTGTGCGCCGCCGCGATCTGCCCCACGCGTGCGTCGAGGCGGGCCAGCTGGCCCTCGAGCCGGCGGACCTCGGCCCGCTGCTCGGTGACGGACGGGGCGCCCGCGGCGGTGGCGGCGGGCACGGCGAGGAGCGCCGCGAGGACGAGGGGGCGGAGGCGTCGGAGCATGGCGTCACGGAGCCCATCGGCGCGGGCGGGCCGTGTCGGGAGCGCTTCGACGCCGGGTGCGCCGTCCCTGCCGGCGTCCTAGGCGCGGACGGCGCGCGGCAGGGCGAAGACCACGCCCTCCGCGCTCGGCTCCTCATGGCCGGAACGGCCGAACCCGTGCCGCTCGAGCACCTCGGCGACCTCGCGCACGAGCACCTCGGGCGCGGACGCCCCGGCCGTGAGCGCCACCCGCTGCTTGCCCTGCAGCCACGCCGGGTCGATCGCGGACGCGTTCTCGATGAGGTGCGCCTCGGCGCCGGCGGCCGCACCGACCTCCACCATGCGGTTGGAGTTCGACGAGTTCTGCGACCCCACCACGAGCACCAGGTCGGCGCCGGCGCCCACCGCCTGCTTGACGGCGTCCTGCCGGTTCTGGGTGGCGTAGCAGATGTCGCTGCGCGTGGGCGTCTGCAGCGCGGGGAACCGCTCGTGGAGGATGCGCACGATCTCGGCGGTGTCGTCGAGCGAGAGCGTGGTCTGCGTGGTGAGCGCGACGTTGCCCGGGTCGGGCACCTGCACGGTGCGGGCCTGCGCCACGTCCTCGACCACGATGACGCGGTCCGGCGCCTCGCCGCGCGTCCCGATGACCTCGTCGTGATCGACGTGCCCCACCAGGAGCACCCAGGCGTCGCGCGCGGCGTACCGCCGCACCTCGGCGTGCACCTTGCTCACGAGGGGGCAGGTCGCGTCGATCACCCGCAGCCGGCGGGCGGTGCAGTTGAGGTGCACCTCGGGCGACACGCCGTGCGCGGACAGGATGATGGTGGCGCCCTCGGGGACGTCGAGTTCGCTCGGCACGAACACGGCACCGCGGGCGGCGAGCGTCTCCACCACGTGGCGGTTGTGGACGATCTCCCCGCGGACGTAGACGGGAGCGCCCAGCTCGTCGAGCGCCCGCTCGACGGTCTCGATCGCCCGGTCCACGCCCGCGCAGTAGCCGCGCGGCGCCACCAGCTCAAGCCTCTTGCCCACGGCGGCAGCGTACCGCACCGGCCGCGCGCCGGGCGCGTGGCGCGGGCACGTAGCATCGCCCCGGTGCCGGGCGTGGCGACGATCGAGTGGGGGGCCGGCCCGCCGGTGCTCCTCCTGCACGGGTGGAACGGCTTCAAGGAGGGCTGGGGACCGCTGCC
>DATMJR010000187.1:0-10305 GCA_035553775.1 Miltoncostaeaceae bacterium
CCCTTGTAGGGTCCGGCACCCCCCGCGGGGCGGCCCGTGGTGCGCCGGGTCCGTAGCGCCCCCGTGGCGCGGGACAGTCGGACCACCCCGGGCGTCCGGCGCCCCGGGACACTCTGGTTTACTCGACATGCGGCCCTCCGCGGCCGCCCCGACCTGCTTCAGGAGGTTCCACGAGGTGGCAGACACCCAGGGCAACGGCGCACCCTCTCCGGGAGGCCAGTACAGCGGCCCGCGCGCTGTCGACCCCGCCCCTCCGGACACCCACCGCCAGGACCCGGACTACATCACCCGCACCCGCTTCCTCAGCGGCGTCGCGGTGGCGGGCGGCGCCGTGCTCACGGCGGCCATCCTGGTGCCGCTGGTCGGGTTCGCGGTCGCGGACACCGTCAAGGACGAGGAGTGGCGCTGGGTCGACGCCGGCCCGCTCTCCGACTTCGCGCCGGGCGAGACCGCGTCGCTGGCCATCTCCGGGCCCAACCCGGAGGCCGACCGCCGCGTGTTCGTCCGCTACAAGGACAACCAGATCATCGCCATCTGGAACCGCTGCGCGCACCTCGGCTGCCCGGTCCAGTACATCCAGGCCGGCGACAACTACATCTGCCCGTGCCACGGCGGCGCGTACGACTCGCTCGGGCGCACCACCGCCGGGCCGCCCCCCCGCCCGCTGGACCGCTTCGACGTCAAGGTCGTCGCGGACGGCGAGGACGTGGGCCGGCCGGGCGACGTCCCCGGGTCGTGGCGCGTGCCGCGCAACGCCCCGGACGGTGCCCGCGTGCTCATCGGCAAGGCGTTCTCCATCGACGTCGACCAGAACCCGTACCGGCTCCACGGCCCGGGCGAAGAGGTCGACGGCGTCCTCGCGAACCTCTACCCCTTCTAGGACGGCGGACGTGACAGGCACGACATGGGGAGCGCCCCGGTGACGACGAAGGACATCGGACCGAAGAACCCGGTCGCCAAGGCCGGCGAAGCGGCGGTCGACTACGTCGAGGACCGCACCGGTGCCCGCACGGGCCTCCGGTGGTTCCTCTTCCGCAACATCCCGGCCGAGACCAGCTGGTTCCAGACCCTCGGCTTCGCGGCGATGGCGGTGTTCGGCCTCCAGGCCATCACCGGCATCTTCCTCGCGATGTACTACAAGCCCGAGGCGACCACCGCATACGACAGCATCCGCCACATCACCGAGGAGGTGACGTGGGGCTGGCTCGTGCGGGGCATGCACAAGTGGGGCGCCACGGCGATGATCGTGATCGTGTTCCTGCACATGGGACGCGTCTTCATCTTCGGCGCCTACAAGTACCCGCGTGAACTCACATGGGTCACCGGCGCGATCCTGCTCATCATGACGATGTTCATGGGCCTCACCGGCTACCTGCTCGTGTGGGACGAGAAGGCCTACTGGGCCACGGTCGTGGCGATCAACATCACCGCCAGCGCCCCGATCCTGGGGCCCTACGTCGCGGACGTGCTCCGTGCCGGGCCCGAGATGGGACCGGATACCTTGTCACGGTTCTATTCCATACACATGCTCGTGATACCCGGCGGAATGGCGACGTTCATCGGCATCCACCTCTTCCTGGTCGCGAAGCTCGGCATCGCGGAGCCCCCGTGGTCGAAGCGCGCGTACCGGGCGCGGCGCGCCGAGGAGGAGGCACGCCGGGCGGCGGCGCGCGAGCGCCTGCCGTACGGCCGGCGTGAGGTGAGCGCCGATCCGGCCACGCCCGAGACGGTGACCGCGGGGAGTGATTCGTGAACAGGGCGCAGCAGGAGGCCTACAAGCGCGACTACGCGCAGGCCAAGGCGGAGGGGAAGCCGTTCTTCCCCTACGCCATCTACAAGGATCACCTCGTCGCGATCATGGCGTTCGCCTGGATCATCGGCATGGCGATCTGGCACCGGGTGGAGATCGGCGAGCCCATCTACGCCGCCACCACGGAGTTCGTCCCGCGGCCCGAGTGGTACTTCTTCTTCCTCTTCGAGCTGCTGAAGATCTTCAAGGGTCAGAACGCCCTGATGCCCGTCATCATGGCGACGTTCATCGTCCCGAACATCCTCATGGTGCTGCTCCTGGTGACGCCGTTCATCGACCGCGGCCCCGAGCGCCGCATCGAGCGGCGGCCCATCGCGCTCGCCACGGCCATCGTGGTGTTCAGCGGCCTGGCCTGGCTCACCTACGAGGGCGCCACCTCCGAGGAGGCGATCGGCGGCGGTGAGATCCAGGTGCAGGGCCTCGACCCGACGGCCGAGGCGGGCCTGGCGCTCTTCCAGAACAGCGGCTGCCTGTCGTGTCACGCGCTCGGGGGACAGGGAGGGAACGTCGGTCCGAACCTCACCAACGAGGGGGAGAGGAACCGCGGGGTGGAGTGGCAGATCGAGCACCTCAAGAACCCGCCCTCCCGCGTGCCCGGCTCCGCGATGCCCGCGTTCACGAACTTCACCGACGAGCAGTACCAGCAGATCGGCACCTTCCTCGACGGTCTGGGGACCGAGTACATCGTCCAGTGACGATCCGTTCCGGCGGCGCGTGCGGGGCCCGGGAGACCGGGCCCCGCGTCGTTGCGGGGGCGGTCGCCGCACCGGGCCGGATCCGTGCGGCCGGGCGGCGGGACCCCCGTCCCCGGGGGCGCGGGGGCGCACTACCATCGGTTCCGTGACGAGGATCTTCCTCGGGGTCACCGGGGCGAGCGGGGCGATCTACGCCGCGCACGCGCTGCGGGCCCTGACCGCCGCCGGATGCCACGTCGGGCTCTGCGTGAGCCGCGCCGGCGCCCATGTCATCAGCCACGAGCTGTTCCGCGCCGGGCGCGCGGCACCGGCCGATCCGGACGCCGTGGTCGCGCGCTTCGCAGACACCTGGGCCGATCCGGCCGGGGACGTCACCGTGCTGGGGCTGGACGACCTGACGGCGCCCTTCGCCTCCGGGTCCGCGCTCGCCCCCGGGGCGCTGGTGTGCCCGTGCTCGGGGTCGACGCTCGCCGCGATCGCGCACGGCACCGCACGCAACCTCATCCACCGCTGCGCGGACGTGATGCTGAAGGAGCGGCGCACCCTCGTCCTGATGACGCGGGAGACACCCCTGAACCTCATCCACATCGAGAACATGGCCACGGTCACCCGCGCGGGGGCGCTCGTGATGCCCGCGATGCCGGGCTTCTACAACCACCCCGACTCGGTCGACGATCTGGTCGATTTCATGGTGGGCAAGGCGCTCGACCACCTGGGCGTCGCGCACTCCCTGCTGCGGCGGTGGGGCGAGGGCGATGAGGCGGCCCCGGCGGAGGGGCCGCGGCCCCGGGAGGCGGCGCGATGAGCGCGACGGCCGGCCGGCTCCCGGCGGGGGAGGTGCGCGCGATGTTCGACCGCATCGCCCCCCGCTACGACCTGCTCAACCGCGTGATGACGGCGGGGATGGACGGCCGCTGGCGCGAGTGGGCCGCCGCGGCCGCCGACGTCGCCGCCGGCGACGCCGCGCTCGACTGCTGCACGGGCACCGGGGACCTCGCGCTGGCGCTCGCCCGGCGGGTGGGCCCCCGGGGGCGCGTGGTGGGGATCGACTTCGCGGAGCGCATGCTGGATCGCGCCCGGGAGAAGGCGCGGGCCCGCGGGGTCGGGGGGGTCGAGTGGCGGCAGGGCGACGCGCTGGCGCTGCCGTTCGACGACCACGCCTTCCACGCCGCCACGGTTGCCTTCGGCGTGCGCAACCTCGCCGACCTCGATCGCGGCCTGACCGAGATGCGGCGCGTGGTGCGCCCGGGCGGCCGGGTGGTGGTGCTGGAGATCACCACGCCCGAGCGGCTGCGCCACGCCTCCGGGGCCTGGTTCGACCGTGCGGTGCCGGTGCTCGGCCGGGTCCTCGGCCGGGACGCCGACGCGTACAGCTACCTGCCGGCCTCGGTCCGCCGCTTCCCGCCGCCGGGGGAGCTCGCCGGGCGCATGGCGGCGGCGGAGCTCACCGACGTGCGCTGGCGCCTGTTCGTGGGCGGGCTGGTGGCCCTGCACCACGGCCGGGTGCCGGCGTGAGCGCGGTCACCCCGGTGCCGGAGGCCGTGCTGGGCGCGGTCGGCGCCGACGCGCTCGTGCGCTGCGAGGAGCGCCTGCGCCTCGCGGTCGCCGATGGCCTGCCCGGCGTGACCGGGCCCGCGGCGGACACCCTGGCGGCGGGCGGCAAGCGCCTGCGGCCGCTGCTGGTGTTCTGCTGCGCCCCGGCGGGCGGGCGCGAGGACCCGGGCGTCGTGCGCGCCGCGGCCGCCGTCGAGCTCGTGCACATGGCCACCCTGGTCCACGACGACCTCATCGACGGCGCCCCGCTGCGCCGCGGGCGGCCCACCGTGGCGAGCGCCCACGGCCCCGCCACCGCCGTGCAGGTGGGCGACTTCCTGTTCGCGCGCGCGTTCTCGGAGCTCGCGGGCACCGGCGACGCGCGCGCGGTCCAGGTGCTGGCGGCGACCGCCCTCGACCTGTCGCTCGGCGAGCTGGCACAGGGCCGGGCCGCCCATGACCTGGACCTCGAGGAGCAGGCCTACCTGTCCCGCTGCCGGCGCAAGACGGCCTCGCTCTTCGCTGCGGCCTGCCGGCTCGGCGCCCTCGTCGGCGGCGCCGGCACCGAGGCGCAGGAGCGCCTCGCGCGCTTCGGCGCGGGCGTCGGGATGGCCTTCCAGATCTTCGACGACATCCTCGACCTGGCCGGGTCCCCGGGGGACACCGGCAAGCGGCGAGGTGCGGACCTGCGCGACGGCACCGTCACGCTGCCGGTGATCCTGGCGCTGCGCGCCGAACCGGGCCTGGCCGGCGCGCTGCGCCGGGCGGAGGGCGATGCCGACCTCGAGGCGCTCTGCGACCGCATCGCGGTGCACCCCGGCACGGCGGAGGCCCGCGCACGCGCGCTCGATCTCGTGGCGGACGCACGCGCGGTGCTGGAGGGGCCGCTGGACGGCGCCGACCGCGGGGCGCTGGCCGCGATCGCCGACGGCGTCGTGGACCGGTACGCGTGACCCGGGAGGAGCTGGTCGCCCTGCTGGAGGCGCGCGATCCCCTGCGCGCGGCGCGGGCGGCCGCCCTCCCGCCCCCGGTCGCCGTCACCGTCCACCGGGGGGCGCCGCCGCAGGAGTGGCTCGCCGACGAGGACGGCGAGGGGGATGTGGCCGCGCACCGGCGCGCGCACGAGACGGGCCGCCCCTCCGAGGCGATCGTGCGCTACGGGGAGGGGGTGACCGCGGCGCACACGGCCGACCGGCTGCTCGCCCTGCGCGCGCTGTCCGAGCGGACCGGGCTGCTGCGCGCCGTGACGCTGGTCCCCGGCGAGGGCGGTGACCGCCGGCCCGGCTCGTGGGGCGTCGAGGACCTCACGGCCGTCGCGGTCGCGCGGCTCGCGCTGCCGGCGGTGCCCGCGATCCGGGTGGACTGGCGGCGGGTGGGGCCGGCCGCGGCGCAGGTCGCGCTCGCCTTCGGGGCGACGGACTGGCGGGTGCCGGACGACGACGGGACGGACCTGGCGCACCTCGCGGCCGCCGTCGGCTGCGCCGTGGTGGAGCGATGACCGGCGACACGCGGCTGCGGGTGGGCCGGATCGCGGCCCTCAACATGTTCCCCCTCTACCACCACCTGGAGCGGGCGGAGGGCCACCGCTTCCGCTTCACCGACGGCGTGCCGACCGCCCTCAACCGGGCGCTCCTGGCCGACCGCCTGGACGTGTCGGCGATGTCGTCCATCGAGTTCGCCCGCAACGCCGAGGAGCTCCGGCTGCTTCCCGTCGCCTCGGTCAGCGCCGCCGGCGCCGTCGACTCCATCCAGCTCTTCTCGGCGACGCCCCCGGAGACGGTGACGCGGGTGGCCGTCACGCCGCACAGCGCCACCTCGGTGGCGCTCCTGCGGGTGCTCCTCGGTCCCGCGCCGGAGTTCGTCCCGCTGGAGGGCCGGGCCGGGGAGGCCCTCGCGGCCGGGGACGCGGTGCTGCTGATCGGCGACGAGGCCCTCGAGGGCCGCCTGCGCGGGCTCGCTCCGTACGCCACCGACCTCGGCGCGCTGTGGCGCGCGCGCACCGGCGTGCCCATGGTGTTCGCGGTGTGGGCCCTGCGGCGCGACGTCGATCCGGCCCGCGCCGTGCACGTGGCGCGGCTGGAGGAGCTGCTGCGGGAGGCCCGGCGGCGCTATGCCGCCGACCCGGCGGAGGTGGTGGATGCCGCCACCGCCCGCTTCCCCTTCCCCCGCGACTTCATCGCGGCCTACTTCCGCCGGCTCAGCTACGGTTTCGGGGACCGCGAGCGCGCCGGGCTCGCCCGCTTCCTGGAGCTCGCCCGCGGTGCCGGCGAGCTGACCCGGCTCCCCGCGCTCGCCGCCTGAACATGACGACCCTCGCCCCGGACACCACCCCCGCCCTCGACCGCGCCCGCGCCGGCCTGCGGCTGACCGACGAGGACGCGCTCGCGCTGCTCGCCTGCCACGACCTGGTGGCGCTCGGCGAGGCCGCCCGGGCGGCGCGCGAGCGGCGCACCCCGGCCGGGGAGGTGACGTTCTCGATCGACCGGAACGTCAACTACACCAACTTCTGCATCACCGACTGCGACTTCTGCGCCTTCTACCGGCTGCCGCGGGACCCCGAGGGCTACGTCCTGCCGCACCGCGTCATCTTCCGGAAGATCGAGGAGACGCTCGACCTGGGCGGGACGGCCCTGCTGCTGCAGGGAGGCCACCACCCGGGCCTGCGGATCGACTACTACGAGGACCTCTTCCGGCAGATCAAGGCGCGCTACCCGATCCACCTGCACGCGCTGTCGCCCTCCGAGGTGCTGCACATCGCGCACTTCTCGCGCCTGTCGCTCGACGAGACGCTCGACCGCCTGCGCTCCGCGGGGCTGGATTCGGTGCCCGGCGGCGGCGCCGAGATCCTCGTCGACCGCGTCCGGCAGGTCATCGCACCGAAGAAGACGACGTCCGACGAGTGGCTCGGCGTGATGCGGGCCGCGCACCTCAAGGGACTCTCCACGACCGCCACCATGATGTACGGCACCGTGGACACGCCCGAGGACCGCGTGGAGCACCTGCGGCGCCTCCGCGCACTGCAGGACGAGACGGCGGGCTTCCGCGCCTTCGTCTGCTGGAGCTACCAGGCGGGCGGCGGCAGCCGGCGGGGGGACGCGCACCAGGCGACCACGGCGGCCGACTACCTGCGGACGCTGGCGGTGGCGCGCCTGTACCTCGACAACTTCCCGCACTTCCAGTCGTCGTGGGTCACCCAGGGGCTGCGGATCGGGCAGCTCGCGCTGGAGTTCGGCTGCGACGACATGGGCTCGATCATGATCGAGGAGAACGTGGTGCGCGCGGCCGGCACCGCCTTCCGTCTCGACACCGAGCGGATGGTGCGCGCCATCGAGGCCACCGGCCGCACCGCGGTGCAGCGCGACACGCTCTACCGCGTGGTGCGCCGCTTCTAGGTCAGCGGGGCGGCTCGCCGCGGTAGGGCAGGTCGTCCGCGGCCCAGGCGAGGATGCCGCCGACCAGGTTGGCCACCTCTCCGTGCTCGCCGTTGGCGGTCAGGTGGTCGGCCACCTGGGCGCTGCGGCGCCCGCTGCGGCACATGATCACCAGCGGCCGGTCCGTGGGCAGCTCGTCGACCCGGTCCAGGAGCTCGCTCATGGGGATCAGCGGCACGTCCGGGACGTGCGTGGCGGCGTGCTCGTCGGGTTCGCGCACGTCGACGATGGCCACCTCGCCGGCCTGCCAGGCCGCGTGGGCCTCGCGCGGGCTCATCTCCCTCATGGACTCCCCCGGGTCGCTGGGCCGGCGGAGCCTACCAGGGGGCCGCGGCGGCCCCCTGCGGGATCAGAAGTCCATGGGCTCGATGAGGTCGCGCTCGAGGGCGCTGATCATGCGCTCGACGTCCTCCTGCATGTTCGCCCGCGCCATCGTGCGCAGACTCGCCAGCAGTGCCTCGGTCCCGTCGTTGAGGACGTCGTCGAAGACCTCGACCTCGCTCTGGTGGAACTCGCCCGTGTGCCCCCACTCGCAGTTGGGGCAGCGCCGGTCGATGCGCCAGGTGTCGCCCTCGCGCTCCTCCCAGGAGACCGGGTAGACGAGGTCGCTGCCGCACTCGTCGCACACGTGCAGGCCCGCGCCCATCGGCGCCTCGACGGCCTCGGCGGCCGTCGTGTGCTCGCCGCCCTGTCCCGGATCGGGATCCGAGAAGTAGACGATCTCGATGACGCGTCCCCCTGGAAGAGAGATCTTCTTGGTCCGGTAGCCCTTCATGGCCCTTTCCCCGTCATGGCCCGGCTCGCCGTCCCGGCTGCCGTCGCGTGGCCCTGCCCGCCGAACACCCCCCGTATCGGAGGTGCCCTCCGCCGACTTGAGGAGGGTGCGGTGCCGGTGTCCGGTGCCCGCGGGGCTCAGACGAGGGCCGGCCGGGCGGCGGCCTCGGCGACCCGGTCGGCCTCGAAGGAGGAGCGCACGAGCGGGCCCGCCTCCACGTGGGCGAGCCCCCGGCGGGCGCCGCGCGCCGCCAGGGCGGGGTACTCGGCGGGGGCGTAGTAGCGGCGCACCGGCAGGTGGGCGGGCGACGGCCGCAGGTACTGCCCCACGGTCACCAGCTCGCAGCCCACGGCGGCGAGGTCGCCGAAGACGCGGTCGATCTCGTGCGTGCGCTCGCCGAGGCCGACCATGATGCCGCTCTTGGTGCGCAGGCCCGCGGCCGCCGACCGGGCGAGCAGCTCGAGCGTGCGCTCGTACCGGGCGCCGGGGCGGACCCGCGCGTAGAGGCGCGGGACCGTCTCGGTGTTGTGGTTGAGCACGTCCGGCCCGGCGGCGAGCACGGTCTCCAGGGCGTCCCAGGATCCGCGGAAGTCGGGGATCAGCACCTCGACCTTGGCCTCGGGCAGGCGGGCGCGCAGGGCGCGGATGGTGGCGGCGAAGTGCGCGGCGCCCCCGTCCGGCATGTCGTCCCGCGCCACGGCCGTCACGACCACGAAGCGCAGGCCCATCCGGGCGGCGGCGTCGGCCACCCGCGCCGGCTCCTCCGGGTCGGGCGGCCCGGCGGGCCGGGCGGTCGCCACGTTGCAGAAGCGGCAGCCCCGGGTGCAGGTGCTGCCCGCGATCATGAAGGTCGCCGTCAGGCGCGACCAGCACCGCCCGATGTTGGGGCAGGCGGCCTCCTCGCACACCGTGGTGAGCCGCTCGGCGCGCATCAGCGCCTTGGTCTGCACGAAGCCGCCGCCGAGCGGGTTCTTGGCGATGACCCAGCGCGGCAGGCGCCGCCCCGCGAGCAGCTGCTCCAGCTCGTCCGGCGTCACCGCGACGTCCTCCAGCGCCCCCGGGTCGCCCGGGCCCACGTGCACGCCGCCGGCGAGCAGGACGTCCGGGACGCGGCCCTCCTCCTGGGCCGCCCGGATGCGCGTCTCCAGATCCGCGTCCCAGGGGGCGTCGACGCGGAATGCGCGGATGCCGTCCACGTGCCGAGGGTAGCCGATCACCTCGCCGGCGGGCCGCGCGGTAGTCTCGCGCGGTGGTCCTGTCCGATCGCACCATCCTCGAGGAGATGGAGGCCGGCCGCCTGCGGGTGGACCCGTTCGAGCGGGCGCTGCTGCAGCCCTCGTCCCTCGACGTCCGGGTCACCGGCGAGTTCCGCGTGTTCCACAACAACCGGCAGCCGTACATCGACGTGCGCCGGCCGCTGCCGGATCTCACCGAGCTGGTGCGGGTGGCCGACGACGAGCCGTTCATCCTGCACCCGGGCGAGTTCGTGCTCGGCTCCACGCTGGAGCGGGTCGCCCTCCCCGACGATCTGGTCGCCCGCCTCGAGGGCAAGTCGAGCCTGGGCCGGCTCGGGCTGCTGATCCACTCCACCGCGGGCTACATCGACCCGGGCTGGGACGGCACCATCACGCTCGAGCTGTCGAACGTCGCCCGGCTGCCCATCACGATCTACCCCGGCATGCCCATCGGGCAGATCAGCTTCCTGCAGCTCACCACACCGGTGCTCGCGCCCTACCGGGGCAAGTACGTGGGGCAGCAGGGGCCCGTGGCGAGCCGGTACCACCAGAACTTCGCGGGCGGCGGCGCCGGCGACGTGCCGCCCGCCTAGCGTCCGCCCTGGCTCGCCGGCCGCAGCCAGCTGTTGGCCGCGGCCCCGCCGGCGAGCGCCGCGGCGAGCGACAGCGCCAGGACCGCCGCCGACGTGCCCCAGCCGCCCGGAGCCAGCGCGACCCGGTCCGGCCCCGCGACCAGGGCCACGGCGCCGGTCACCAGCACGAACACGACCATCAGGGCGACGGCCACGAGCCAGGCGGCGACGGCGTGCGCGATGCGCCGGCGGAT